>NZ_JBHZAV010000060.1:0-53465 GCF_042754445.1 Embleya sp. NPDC059213 | reverse complement strand
CACCCCCACACCCCCACACCCCCACACCCCCCTCCCACACCCCCACCCCGTGCCCTCCCGGCGAGCCCCGTGTCATCCCAGCGACGTATCCGTTCACCCTCCGGGCGCATGAACGCCGTCGCAAGGTTCGCCCGCGCGGCGATCGTCGGGGCGCCGGCCGCCGGCTAGCGTTGAGGGCAGATCGGGCACCCGCCCGGTGGCCCTCCGCTCGGAGGCGCCGAAGCACCGGAGCCACGGAGACGGCAGCGATGATCAAAGCCGACGCACTCACCAAGCGCTACGGGCCCAAGACCGCCGTCGAGGCACTGACCTTCACGGTCCGTCCCGGCATCGTCACCGGCTTCCTGGGCCCCAACGGCGCGGGCAAGTCCACCACCATGCGGATGATTCTGGGCCTGGACCACCCGACCTCGGGCACGGTCACCGTCAACGGCCGCCGCTACGCCGACCACCGCGCCCCGCTGCACGAGGTCGGCGCGCTGCTGGAGGCCAAGGCGGTGCACACCGGGCGCTCCGCGTACAACCACCTGTTGTCGATGGCCGCCACCACCGGGATCCGCACCCGCCGGGTGCGCGAGGTGATCGAGATGGTCGGCCTGGACGAGGTGGCCCGCAAGCGGGTCGGCGGCTTCTCCCTCGGGATGGGCCAGCGGTTGGGCCTCGCCACCGCGCTGCTGGGCGACCCGGCCACGCTGGTGCTGGACGAGCCGGTCAACGGGCTGGACCCCGAGGGCGTGTTGTGGATCCGCACGCTGCTCAAGTCGCTCGCCGCCGAGGGCCGCACGGTCTTCCTCTCCTCGCATCTGATGAGCGAGATGGCGCTGACCGCGGAGCACCTGATCGTGGTCGGTCGCGGTCGGCTGATCGCCGACACCTCGGTCGCGGACTTCATCCGCAACGCCGTGCCCAACCAGGTCCGGGTCCGCACGCCCGACGCCGATCGGTTGCGCGCGCTGTTGTTCGGACCCGAGGTGCGGGTCACCGGCCGCGAGCGGGACGTCCTGGAGGTCACCGGGGTGTCCAGCGACGACATCGGCCGGCTCGCGTCGGCGCACGGCATCACCCTGTTCGAACTGGTGCCGCAGCAGGCATCGCTGGAGGAGGCGTTCATGGAATCGACCCGCGACGCGGTCGAATATCGAGTACCCGAGGGCGTGTCCGCGCGGGCGGCGGGCCCGGCCCGCCGGCGCGGCGGCGAGGTCGCGTGATGTCGGCCGGCACCGTCACCCCCGGCACCGGCACCGGCACCGGCACCGGACCCAGGTTCGTCTCCCGGGCCGCCGGCCGAGGCCGGGTCACCTTCGTCCGGGTGCTCAACGCCGAGTGGATCAAGCTGCGCAGCCTGCGCTCGACCTTCTGGGTGCTGGTCGCCGCGGTCTTCCTGGTGATCGCCCTGGGCGTGCTGGTCTGCATCGGCACGGTCAACCGCTGGCCGAACACGAGCGCCGCCGAGAAGGCCCGACTCTCCGCCCCGAACGCGAGCCTGACCGGGCTCTATCTGGCCCAACTGGCCATCGGCGTCCTCGGCGTCCTGGTGGTCACCGGCGAATACGCCACCGGTTCGATCCGGGCCACCATCGCCGCGGTGCCGCACCGGTTGCCGGTGTTGTGGGCCAAGACCGCGGTGTTCGGGGTGGTCACCTTCGTGCTGATGCTCGGCGCCTGCCTGGTCGCCTTCCTGAGCGGGCAGGCGGTGTTGGCCAAGGAGAACATCGACGTATCCCTCGGTGACCCGGGCGTGCCGCGCGTGGTCGTCGGCGTCGCGGTCTACCTCGCCGTCACCGGCATCCTGGCGATCGGCATCGGCGCGATCGTGCGCAACGCCGCCGGCGGTATCGCGATCGTGTTCGGGCTGCTGCTGGTACTGCCCGAGGTGGTGCGCGCGTTGCCCTCCGACTGGCAGAGCCGGATCACCAAGTACCTGCCCAGCGAGGCCGGTCAGGCACTCACCCGGTGGCATCCGAAGGGGGACGAGCTGTCCCCGGGCGCGGGCATCACGGTGTTCGTGCTGTACGCCGCGGTCACGCTCGCGGTGGCGGCGGTGTTGCTCCGCAGGCGCGACGCGTGAACGCGCTGTCGCGACGGTACGGCGGCGAGCGCGGGCTCGCCGTCGTACCGGCACGTGTGGTGGCCTTCACCCGCAGCCATCCGATCTGGGCGGACAGCACCCTCGCGGTGGCCCTGTTGCTGCTCTTCGAGGCCGGGAACCTGCTGCGGTTGTCCGGCTGGGTGGTGTTCGGGGCGGCCCTGACCCTGCCGCTCGCGCTGCGCCGCCGGGCCCCGATCGTGGTGTTCACGGCGGTGGCGATCGTGGCCCTCGGGCAGTGGGCGATCGACGCGCGCACCGGTGCGGACGCGAGTCTGCTGATCGCGCTGTACACCGTGGCCGCGAGCTGCAACCGGCGCCGGACGTTGTACGCGCTCGCCGTGCTGGAGGTGGGCATCGTGCTGGCGGTCGCGCGCTGGACCGTCGACGGGTTCCGGTTCGGCGCGTTCGTCGGGCTCAGCGCGATGGCCGTGACCGCGGCGGTGCTCGGGGCCAACCTGCGGACCCGTCGGCGCTACCTGGCCGCCCTGGAGGAACGCGCCCAACGCCTGGAACGCGAACAGGAACAGCAGGCCGAACTCGCGGTGGCGGCCGAACGCTCGCGGATCGCCCGGGAGATGCACGACATCGTCACGCACAACCTGTCGGTGATGGTGGCTCTCGCGGACGCCGCCTCGATGACCGTGCACAACAAGCCGGAGCGCTCCGCCGCGGCGATGGAACAGGTGTCCGGCACCGGTCGGCAGGCCCTCACCGAGATGCGCCGCTTCCTGGGCGTGTTGCACGAGGACGAACCCGACGCCGCCCGACACCCGCAGCCGGACCTGGCCCGGCTGGGCGCGCTGGCCGAACAGGTGCGCGCGGCCGGCCTGCCGACCACGCTCACCGTGCAGGGCGACACCCGGAACGTGCCGCCCGGTGCCCAGTTGGCGGTCTACCGACTCGCCCAGGAGGCGCTGACCAACACCCTCAAGCACGCCCAGCCCGGGGCGAACGCGCGGATCAGGGTGTGCAGTTCGGCCGATCGATTGGAATTGAGCGTGGTCGACGACGGCCTCCCGCGCCGGATCGGGATCGGCGAGCGGGACGAACCGCGCGGCGGGCGCGGACTGGCCGGCATGCGGGAACGGGCCGCCGTCTACGGTGGAGACGTGGAAGCCGGGCCGTTGCCCGGAGGCGGCTGGCGTGTGTCGGCGCTGTTGCACCTGACCGATCCGGGAGGATCCTGACGTGGCCATCGACGTATTGGTGGTGGACGACCAGCCGTTGTTGCGGTTGGCGTTCACGATGGTCCTGGACGCCCAGGACGACATGAGCCTGGCCGGCGAGGCCGACTGTGGCGAGGAGGCCGTGCGGTTGGCCGAACTGAGGCGCCCGGACGTGGTGTTGATGGACGTACGGATGCCGGGCATGGACGGCATCGAGGCGACCCGGCTGATCACCGAGCGCTGCCCGGAGACCAGGGTGCTGATCCTGACCACGTTCGACCTGGACGAGTACGCGTTCGCCGGGCTGCGCGCGGGCGCCTCCGGCTTCCTGCTCAAGAACGCGCTGCCCGCCGAACTGCTGGGCGCGATCCGCTCGGTGGCGGCGGGAGACGCGGTGGTCGCCCCCCGGATCACCCGCCGCCTGTTGGAGACCTTCGCGCACCGGCTGCCGCAGCACGACGTCACGCCCGGCGCCGAGGACCCGCGACTGGCCCAGTTGACCGAGCGCGAACGCGGCGTGCTGATCGAGGTCGCCCGCGGCCTGTCCAACGCGGAGATCGCCGCCCGCCTGCACCTGTCGGACGCCACGATCAAGACGCACGTGAGCCGGGTGCTGGCCAAACTCGGCGTTCGCGACCGGGTCCAGGCGGTGGTGGTCGCGTACGAGAGCCGCCTGGTGCAGCCGCTCTGAGCCCCGGCGCCGGCCGCCGCTGCGAACCCCGACGACGCCCGGCTCGGGAGCCGCGTGCCGCCGTGGCCGGGGCGCGGCCCCCTTCGTCGCCATGGCCGGCAACACGCACACCACACCGGCGGCGGCCACCGCACCGCGACCCGAACCGGGAGCTTTCGAACTCCGGATCGTCGATGTCCGGAAGCGGGCGCGGATAGCATCGCGGGGCTGTCTCGCCGCATCCGCGCGCGTCCCCGCAGGACGACGCCGAGCCACGGAGCACGCCATGTCGAAGATCTTCGCCGAACTCTCCACGCCGCTCGTGGCGGACGCGTGTGTGCGACACCAGGTGCCGCTGCGGGTCGCCCCGCCGGGCATCGGCGCCGTGCTCCCCGGGCAGCGCATCGCCGGTCGGGTGTTGCCGGTTCGGCACTACGGCAGCGTCGACGTGTTCCTGGAGGCGTTCGGTGCGGCCGAGCCGGGGGACGTGTTGGTGATCGACAACGGCGGTCGTACCGACGAGGCGTGCGTCGGCGACCTGGCGGTCCTGGAGGCCGAGGCGGCGGGGGTGGCGGCCCTGGTGGTGTGGGGGCTGCACCGCGACACGCCGGAACTGGTGGAGATCGGCCTGCCGGTGTTCAGCTACGGCAACTTCCCGCCCGGCCCGACCCGGCTGCACGAGCGCGAGCCCGAGGCGCTGAGCACCGCCCGGTTCGGGCCGCACCTGGTGAGCACCGCCGACCTCGTCTTCGGCGACCGGGACGGCGTGGTGTTCCTCGCCGCCGATCGGGCCGCCGAGGTGCTCGCGACGGCCCTGCGCATCCGCGACACCGAGCGCGAACAGGCCCGCCGGATCCGGGCCGGCGAGACGCTGCGCCGACAGACCACATTCGACGACTATCTGGCCCGCCGCGCGATCGACCCGTCGTACACGTTCCGCCGGCACCTGCGCCGCACCGGCGGCGCGATCGAGGAGTAGCACCGGCCCACCGCCGGCACCGCGGTCAGGACCCGGGCGGATGGTCCGGCGGGTCGGGGGCGCGCGCGAGTGCCAGGACCAGCGCGTCGTCGGCGAGTCGGAGCACGCCGATGTGCCGGACCAGGTCGTCGCCCAACCGTTCCACCGCCAGGACCGGATCGGCGGTCACCCGACCCTCGCCGAACAACGCCCGGATCCGCTCGACCAGCGGATAGTGCCGGCCACTCGTGTCCCGCGCGTCGGCGAACCCGTCGGTCATCAGCAACAGCAGGTCGCCCTCGCGAAACGGCACCACCCACGGGCGGGGCGGCTCCGGATCCAGGTCGCCCAGGCCCAACGGCAGGCCGGGCTCGGGCGGTTCGAGCACATGCACGGCGCCGTCCGCCCGGATCGCCACCGGCTCCTCGTGACCGCGATGGGTGAAGGCCACGTGTTCGGGACGGACCTCGACCAGGAGCGCGGTGACGAACCGCTCCGGCGCGTTCCTGGCCACACTGGTGTCGATCCGGCGTGCCACGGTGCCCAGTTCGGGTTCGTCGTACGCGGCCTCGCGAAACGCGCCGATCGTGATCGCGGCCGTGCGGACCGCCCCCAGGCCCTTGCCGAGCACATCGCCGATGATCACCCGCACCCCGAACGGCGTGTCCAGCGCGATGTAGAGATCGCCGCCGAGCTCGGCCTCCTCGGCCACCGCGAAGTAGCGTACGGCCAGCCGCACCCCGCCGAGATCGTCGCTGGGCGGCAGCAGGATCGCCCGCTGCGCGGCGACGGCCACCTCGGAGACCGCGACCAGGGCCCGTTCGTGGTGGATGCGGGCGGCGGACAGGTATATCGCCAGCGCGGTCGCCATCACGTACATCCAGGTGCTGACCTGGAAGAGGTTGCTGTACTCGGGGCCCAGGTAGCCGTCCTGCGAGGCCAGCCAGTAGCGCAGCGGCAGCGAGACGCAGCCGATCACCAGGATGGCCAGGGGCCGTGCGGTCGCGGCGGCCAGGGTCGGCGCCAGCAGCAGGAACGGGTAGTAGACCGTCGAGGATCCGGTCGCCAGATCCACGGTCGTGACGACGACGAGAATGCTCACGGGCAGCCCGACCTGCCGGACCAGCGACCGGGTCGCCGCCCCGACCCCGCGCGGTGGTGTCAGGTTGCTCATTGTTGCGTCCATGATCGTGGGGAAGCCGGCCCCCGGATGGCTTCGCGGCACCCGCCGAACAGGTGAAGCCGCCCGAACGGACGCGGTGGGCGTCCCGGAGCCGCGGCTCGATACGCCCACCGCGAGGCGGGGGCACGCCCTCAGGGCTGGGGTGCGCTCCGGATGATGGCGAAGGGCGCGCCGAAGGGGTCGGCCAGCCAGGCGAGGCGACCGACCTCGGGGACGTCGGTGGCGGGCATGAGCACCGAGCCGCGGTTGACCTTGGCCCGCTCCACGACGTCGTCCGCGTCGGCGACCTCGAAGTACGCGATCCAGTGCGGGTCCTGGCCGTGCGAGTCCGGAACGATGCCGCCGAACGAGGTGTCCTGCGGGTCGCCCTCGGCCGTGGACAGCACGGTGTAGGTCATCCCGGGCATCTGGAACTCCTGCGAACGCCAGCCGAACAACCCTCCGTAGAAGGCGAGCGCGGCGGCGGGTTCGACGCCGTGCAGTTCGACCCAGGCCAGGGAGTTGGGCTTGCCGAGCAACTCCGAGCCGTGGAAGGTGCCGGGTTGCCAGACGGCGAAATCGGCGCCGGCCGGATCGGTCAGCGGGGACATCCGGCCCATCTCCATGACGTCGAACGGCGCCACTCGAACCGTTCCGCCGCTCTTCGCGGTGGCCGCGGCGGTGGCGTCGGCGTCGGGGGTCCGGAAGTACACCGTCCACGCGGACGACGCGCCCTCCTCGGTGAGCGGACCGAGCCCGGCGACGGTCTTGCCCTCCTGCCGGAAGAGGCCGTAGCCGCCGGCGTCGGGGCCGGCGGACTCGAAGTCCCAGTCGAAGACGGCGCCGTAGAAGGTCGCCGCGGCGGTGGGGTCGGGGCTGCCCAGGTCCAGCCAGTTCGGCGAACCCGTCACGAAGTCGGTGCTGAGCACGTCGCTCCTTTGCCGGGCCGCCGGCGACCCGAATGACATTTTTTGTAGTGACTTGCCCAGTCTGACGCCGGACACCGGCGCCGGGCCCGCCAGCGCGCGGGCCCGGGCCCGAGGTGTCGCCGTTCCTGCGCCGTACGGGTGATCCGGCTACAGCGGTGCCAGGCCGTCGAAGATCTCGTGCAGGACGCGGTCGTCGCGGGTCGAGTCGGCCGCGGGCGCCGGCGCGTGCTCGGTGATGCCCAGCCCGGCCACGGTGAATTCCTCGGCAAGCGCGCGCAACGCCGCGCCCAACCGGGCCGGCTCCAGGCCGTCGGGCTCCGGGACGGACAACGCGCCGAATCGCTTCGGGTCCAGCACGTCGAGATCGACGTGCAGGTAGACATGCGTGGCCCCGGTGGCGGCCACGGCGGCCACCAGTCGGCTCGGGTCGTCGCATTGCTCGACGGACAACCGGCGAATGCCTTCGGCCTCGATGAAGTGTGCTTCGGCCGGGTCGACGGCGCGCACTCCGGCCAGGACGAGCCGCTGCGCGGACGGCCGTTGATCCGGTGGCGGCAGGAGCGCGGTGGGGCCGTCGCCCAGCAGGGTGCGCAGCACCATGCCGTGGAAGGCGCCCGAGGGGGAATCGTCCGGGGTGTTCAGGTCGGGGTGGGCGTCGAACCACACCACCGCGAGGCGTTCGCCGTGCCGAGCCACCGCGTGCGCGATCGGCGCGAGTTCGACACCGCAGTCGCCGCCCACGGTGCACAGGGGGCCGTCGCCCCACTCGGCCAGCACCTCCCGCACGGCCGAGCGCGCGCGGGCCAGGGCGTCGAGTCGGCGCACGCCGTCCCGGTCCGGGGCCGGATCCGCGTCGATGGCGAGGATCGTACGGCGCCGCGCGGGAAGCAGTGCGCTCAACCGGTGCGCGCCCGCGACCAGTCGGTCGGGGTGGGCGGTGCCGGACCCCTGCCATTGGGGGGCGACCAGAAGGTGTTCGAAGCCGGGTGATGCATGAATATGTTTCACTCGACATACATTTGCAGGGGTGGGCGTGGGCTGTCCAGGACTTTGGGGCGCGACGGGGGTGGGCGGGTGCGCCGACCGACTCCGCGCCGCCGTGCTGAGCCGGGTGCGGCCCGGCGCGTGGTCGGCGGCGCGGAGGGATGTTCGGGAAGGGCCGAGAGGCTAGTCGGCGTCGGCGGCGTCGTGATGCTCGACCACCGAGTCCGGGCCCGGCGACATGATCGATTCGTGTCCGTCGGCGGCCCGTACTCGATAGGGCGGGGTGCCGTCGGGGCCCAGGACCTCGACGATCTCCACGAAGTGGTCCTGTTGGCCGACGACTCGGCCGTGGATGAGAAGGCGATCGCCCTTGGTGGCGTGCATGCGGCCTGGCTCCTCTGGGTGGATGGCGTGCGGCGAGACCCCGAGTATTCGCATGGTAACAGGATGATTACGTGTGGTGATGGGTGGGTGCGATCGGGCGGAGCCGGTGGCTGGAGTCCGGGCCGGATCTCTCCTACAGTGCGTAGGACTTACTCTGCCCGGTGAGGAGAGACGTGCGATGGCGCAGCTTGCAGGTGGCGGGCCGGCCGACCCGGCGGACCCGGCCGGCCCGGCCCGCACGGCACGCCCGACATCGCTTCGGGGCGGAGCGGTGTTCGACGCGGTCCCCGCCGAGGTGCCGCGCGCGCGGCGCGTGTTGGTCGCGGCCCTGCGCCGGTGGCACGTGCACGAGGACGACGTGCACACCGCGCAACTGGTCGCCAGTGAACTGCTGAGCAACGCGGTCCGCTACGGCAGCGGGCCGACGATGGACCTGGACGTGCGGCTGGACGCGGAGTCCATACACGTGGCGGTGCGCAATCGGCATGCTCGGCCCAGGCGGCTGTCCCGCGCCAACGGGTCGGCGGTGTCCGGTGCCTCGCTCGGACCGCGGGCGTTGCCGGAGCAGCGCAGGGCGCCGGCGCCGAGTGCGTGGGCGGGGTTCGACGATTCGATGCCGACGGATGCGGCTCCGGAGGAATCGCTCTGGGACCTGTCGGTCTGGGAACGCGAGTGCGGTCGTGGGCTTCGACTGGTCGAGGCGCTGGCGTTGGAGTGGGGGAGCCGGCCGTTGGCGGGGGAACTGCTGGTGTGGGCCACGATTTCGCGGGGCGATCCGGAGGACGCCGGCTCGTAGGCGTCGCCCGGGGCCCCTGGGCCCTGTCCGCCGGATCTCGGTGGGGCCGCGCCGCCGGACGGGGCCTGGCGGGGGTGGGCGAACCGGGCCGGGTGGGTGCAGGCGTCGGTGATGTGGCAGCGGACCAGGGTGGTGCCGAAGTGTGCGGTGCCGACCAGGGTCGTGCCCACCACCAGGCCCGCCATGGTGAGCGCCCCGGCGCGAACGGCCGCGTTGCGCCGCCGGGTACCGATCGGGCAACCCTCCAGGAGCAGTCGGATGCGGCGGCCGGCGTAGGCCGGTGAGCGGCCGATCAGCCGATGCGGCGCGGCGACGGTACCGACCGGTGCGGCGAGCGCGGCCTTGCACACCGCGCTCGCCAGGACGAGTGGGTCGTGGTCGTGGTCGACCGCCCACACGTCGGCGTCGCGTTCCAGGTGGAAGGACAGTTCGTCGCCGGCCCGGGCGGTCCCGGGCAGCCATCCGGCGAGCAGTCGGCAGACCTCGGCGCCGGCCTGCCACCAGTGGTGCGCGCGGGAGATGTGGCCCTGTTCGTGGGCCAGTCCGGCCGCCGACTCGTCGTCGTCCAGCGCGGCCAACGCGCCCGCGCTGACCACGATCGCCCGATGTCGCCAACCCACCGCGGCGAGCAGCACCTCGCGGTCGCCGACCACGATGCTGCCGCCGGGACCGGGCAGCGGGAGCGGATGCGCGGGGGCGCGGGCGCCGCTCAGGCAGGCCCACAGACGTCGGACGGTGGCGGCCACGGCCAGGAACGTCAGCCCGACCAGCAGCAGTTCGGTGTCCCCGACGCCGGCGATCAACTGATGCGGCAACTCGCGCAGCCAACGTGCGAGGCGTGGGGTGTCCGGCAGGCAGATCACCGCGGTGAGCGCGGCGCCGATCGCGATGACGGCGCGGGCCACCAGGGCGGTTCCCCATACCGTCGCCGCGCCCACCGGGCGGACCCGATCCAGGGGGAGCAGGTGTGGTGTCACCACCGCCGCGGCCAGGAGCGCGGCCGGGACGGCGAGCGTGTTCATCGCGCGTCGCGCTCCCGTTCGATCCGGCGGGCGAGTTCGCGCAGGTCCGCCAACTCCGACACGTCCAGCCCGCCGACCAGTTGCGCGAGGGCCACCCGGCGGGCCGGTGCGGACGCGGCGGCCAGCGCGGAACTCACCGAGGACGATACGTAGTCGGCCTCGGTCACGGCGGGCCGATACACGAAAGCCTGCCCCTCCCGGGCCCGGGCCAACAGACCGCGCTCGGCCAACCGATTGCACACGGTCTGCACCGTCGTGTAGGCCCCGCGCGAGGGCTCGGCCAGTTCGGATCGGATGCGCTCGACGGTGCCGGCTTCGATCCGCCACAACACGGCCATGATCTCGGCCTGCAACTCGCCCTGTACCCGTGGCGATTCGTCCATCGCGTGCTCCTTCCTCCGGTGTCCGGGCGCGCCCGCTCCGGCCGGTCGCGGGTCTCGACGGTACCCGCTCGCGGGCGCCCGTCGGAGGCTGCCCGACACACGCCGGCCGCCCGTCCCGTCGCCGCAAGGGCGGTCGGGGCGGGCGGCCGGGTCGAGGCCGAGCGGGTCAACGCGTCGCGGGGGCCGGGATCCGGGTCGTGGCCTGGGAGGCGGTCGTGGGCATCGCCGCCCGGGCCGCCGGGCGTTCGCGCAGCAGCAGGCCGGCGGTCAGCGCGACCAGGACCGCGGTGAGGCCGTGGATGCCGAGGGCCTTGCCGGTCGAGCCCTCGTTGCTCAGCACGATCACCATGTCGCCGGCGGGTATGAAGGACATGGCCAGCATCGCCCACCCCAGCGCTCGCCGGTGACCGGTCAGCAGGAGCGCGAAGAGCACCAGCCCGGTGCCCAGGTCACGCACGCCCTTGATGGCCAGGAAGGCGGTGCCCTCGTGCTCGGGCCAACTCGGCAGACCGAACCCGGACGCGCTCGACTGCGGGGCGATCAGGAAGGAGAGGCCGATGTAGAGGATGAACAGGCCGCCGAGTGCGGCCAGGGTGGTGGTGAGGTTCCTGACGTTCATGGTGGTCTCCCCGTGAGGCGGTGGTTCGGATCGGGCGGTCTTCGTCGTCCTGGAAGAACTCTCGCCGGGGGATCCTGGAAGGCGCATGGAAACGACTTGGAGCGCGGCCCGCGCCGGCCGCCGCAGGCTCGCTACGCGCGGCGCGGCGGTGGCGGGGCGTGCAGGGTGCCGGTGCCCACCATGGCGACGGTGCCGCCGACGGTGATCCGCTCCACGTTCTCGGCAGTGCCGTGCGCGGTGATGGTCAGGGTGCTGGGGCGGCCGACGAAGCGGCCCTGGGACAGGGTGCGTGCCGCGCCGGTGTGGGCCAGGCCGTGGCGCAGCAGGTAGGCCGCGACGCAGCCGGCGGCACTGCCGGTGGCGACGTCCTCCAATCCGCCGTCGTTGTTCCAGTGCCGGCCCTCGGGTGCGCTCGCGTCCAGCAGGTAGGCGAACTCGGCGCCGAAGCCGGCCAGGAAGGCTCCGAAGTCCGGGTGCACGATCCGGGCCCGGCCGAGCGGGTCGGCGCCGTCGACCGGGACGACCAGGTAGCGCAGGCCGGTGGAGACCACCTCCACCGGCAACGTCGGATCCAGGTCGGCCGGGTCCAGGCCCAGGGCTGCGGCGATCTCCGTCCGGCGCGCCGGGTCCGGTGCGGGAATCCACTCCGGCCGACCCTGGTCGAGCACGGCGGACACCCGGCCGTCGGCGTCGGCCCGGGTGCGCACCGGGACGACCCGGTCGGACAGGGCGATCGTCCAACGGCGTTCCTCGCCGACGGCGGCGCCCGACCCGGCGTGCAGGACGGCGCCGGCGCCGAGGACCGGGTGCCCGGCGAACGCGAGTTCCTCGAACAGGTCGAACACCCGGGCGTGCACCACGTCGTCGGCGTCCGGGGTGGTGACGAAGATCGTCTCGAAGTGCCGCAGCTCCTGGGTGATCCGGAGCATCTGCGCGGCGTCCAGGGCCGGCGGATCGACGAAGACCGCGAGGCTGTTGCCGGTGTAGGGGCGGTCGGCGAAGACGTCGACGTGGTGGTAGTCGATGGCAGTCGAAGGCATGGCCCGAGCGTATGCCGCCCGAACCGGGCCCGTGCGGGGTCGAGGCGGTGGCGGGCCGCGCCGAATCACGCCTCGCCACGCGGTGCGTCGGCGTCGACGGTGATCGCGCGGACCGGGCACATGGAGGCGGCGGCGCGTACGTGTGCGGCGTACTCGTCCGAGGGGTTGGTGTCGTAGTGCAGGTAGTCGTCCTCGTCGAAGGAGAAGACGGCGGGTGCGGCGAAGACGCACTGGCCGTGGCTCTGGCACAGGTTCGTGTCCACGGTGACGCGCATGCGGCAACTCCCTTGTCCGGTGGGTCGTTCAGTTCACGGGCGGGTTGAAGCGGGAGTAGTTCGGCGCACTCCAGCGCAGCGGGACGGCGTCGGGGATCTCCACCACGCCGGTGACGGTGAACTCGACCAGGCGCTGCGCTCCCGGCACCCGGGCGACTTCGTCCGCGTCCCAGATGGTGCGGGCGGCGCCGGTCAGATGCAAAGTCGATCCGGTGTCCCAGCCGGGCACCAACAGACCGGCCGCCGGATGGAGTTCGAGGTTGCCCAGGGTGAGGAACATGGCGTTGCCGACGTAGTCCGGCCAGCGCAGCACGGTGGGGGACAACACTTGGACGAAGCCGGGATTGCCACCTCGGTGCGACGCGTCGGTGTTGCCGGCTTCGTCCGAACTGGCCACGAAGAAGGTGTCGGTGGCCCGCAGGGTCTGCTGTTGGGCGGGCGTGAGGGCGACGCCTCGGGTGGGCGGCGCGGTGGCGGGGCGGGGAGCGGACTCCGGTTCGGACCTCGGGTCGGAGAGGAAGCGGAAGTCGCGTTTCTGGATGTACTTGGGGCAGTTGGCGATCACCTGGTCGAGGTCGACGCGCAGGCCGCCGGTCACCGGTGTGGAGCGGCCGTTGATCCGCATCCGGCGTCGGGACGTCGGCTCGATGGCGATCATGCCGACCGTGCTCGGCCCGGCGAGGGCCGCCGCGAGCGGGTCCGCGGCGAGCGGGAGCGCATCGACCAGGAGCGTGCGTGGGTCGGGGACGCGCAGGAAGCCGGGGGCACCGACCAGTTGCGAGGACCAGAGGCGGCCCGCGGCGTCGGTGCCGCCGACGATGATCATGGGCTGCTCCGCGAGGAACGCGGCGGCGACCGGCGGGATGGACTCCCCGATGCCGCCGAGTGCGAACGACGCCTGCCGAGTCAGGTCGGCGCGATCCTGCACCGCGCGTTCTCCGCGGTGGTATCGGGTGGCCACGGCATCCCCCTCCGTTGATGGTTCGGTGTGTGACGAAAGGGCGGGGCAGTGTCCCCGTCGCTCTATCTAATGATTACACACACCACGAACCATTAGAAGGAGAAAGCGTCCTCGTCTTCGATTTCCGGGTCCGGAAACGACTCCGCCCCGGACGGCGGGGCCGTTCGGGGCGGACTGTTCGGGGCGGGCTTTTCGTTCAGGTGGCGGGAAGTGGCGGTGGGTGCTGTCCTCGATCGGGGTCGGACAGGGCGGCGAAGTGCACTTGGCGGCCCAACGCCTGGAAGCCGTAGGTGAGTTGCTCATAGTGCACGCGTTGATCCTCGAGTTCCCCGGTCACCTGTGCGGTGCGCGGGACCGGCCCCGGGCGCGAGGTCGGGTCCGTGTCCGGGAACAACATCACCGGGTGCACGGTGCCCGGATGGCGAGGATCGCCCGAGCGTGGGAAGACCGTGAAGTCCCACGACTGGACGTCGCCCGGAGCCGTGCCCGCGTCGCGCAGCGAGAGGGCGTAGGCGGGCGGTTGTCGCCAGACCTGGAGGGGCGCGAGCACGGCGAGATGGGCGCCGACCGCCCGCCAGATCGGTACGGGCCGGCCGAGGTGGTGCAGGTCGCCGAACAGGTCCCGACGCAACTCCGCATAGCCCGGCGCGATCGCGGCCAGACCCTCGACCGCCGTCGCGACGTCGAGCCGATTGTCGCAGTACGCCAAACTGTGTGCGCGCGGGGCGAGTTCCCGGCGAATCCACGATCGGAGCGGGGCATCGAGGGCGCCGAGCGGGTAGGCGTCCTCGGCACACTCCGCGGTGAACAGCGCCGCCTCGTACAGACCTTGATATCGCGTCGCCAGGTCCACGTGCTCCCCTTGTCGCTCCGTCGCGGGATGGCCGCGCCAGGGTACGGCCATCCGCGTTGGCCCGGTCGGTGCCGGAGTGCGTGCGGGGTCAGCGGCCCAGTTGGGCGTAGGTCTTGAACGTGTAGAGGCCGTCCAGGGTGATCGAGTTGTCGCCGGCGGGCGAGGGCAGGTGGTTGCGCCCGTTGAGGAGCGTGCCCAGTGGGCCGCAGTTCGTGGCGGCCGGGAGCGCGACGGTGTTGTCCCACAACGTGCCCTTGAGGATGGGCGGGTCCTTGGACACCCATTCGTTGGGGCCCTTGCGCATCATGGTCAGCCGGATCGGGTGTTCGGCGGTGCCGATCGAACAGTCCTTGGGCAACAACGGCCCACCCAGGGCGAGCGTCACGTCCAGCCCACCGGCGGACGTACCGTGCGATAGGAAATCGAACCAACCGCCGTACCTGGTCTCGACGTTCACCCCCAGGACGGGGGCCTGCTCGGGGAGTCCGGGGATGCCGAGCAGGCCACCGGCGGCCGGGCTCGGCGTCGCGTGCAGCGCCCCGAACACCTGCCCGGTCGAGCCGTCGGGCAGCGGTCCCTCGGCATGGGTGATGGTCATCGGCCGGAGCGGGACGTCGAGTCCGCCGAGTCGCATCCGGCCGGTGGCGACGTGCACTTCGCAGCGCCACTTGTTCGGGTCGGCGCTCGCCGGCAGCGCGGGGCAGTCGGTGAAGTCGAAGGCGGGCAGCGGCGTGGCGGCCGGGGGTGAGGCGGCTGGGTTCGTGGCGGCTGGGTTCGAGGCGGTTGGGGGTGCCGGTCGACCGTTCGCCAGGGCCGGGGCGGTGCACAGTCCCACGGCGCCGAGCGCGAGTCCGGCACTTGCGACGACCCTGGCCAACTTGCGGTTTCTCGTGCGATCCACGCTGATCGTCCCCTTGTTTCGGCGGATGACTGACTCCCCCTGAAGGTAGGGAAGCCGGACCCCCGGGCAGTATCCGGCGACCCCCAGACTCGGCGCTGGTGCCGGCCCCCGCTCCGGGCGTGGTGCCTGCCGGGGGATGGGGGATCGGGGCGGGTCGGATCGGGGCGGATCGAGTTGGGTTGGGGCGTGTTGGGCTGGGTTGGTTCAGGTTGGGTTTGGGCGTGTTGGGATGAGTTACGGCGAGTTAGGGCGGATTGGGGTGGCTCAGCTCAGTTGTTTGTAGTAGAAGCTGCAGTCCCGGAGCGCGCCGGCGGGGTCGGCCGCGTAGTCGGGGACGACGCCGTATCGGGTCCAGCCGGCCGCGCGATAGAGGTGGTCGGCGGTGCTGTCGGTCTCGGTGTCGAGCAGTAGCAGGGTGGCGCCCACCCGGGCGGCGGCCTGTTCGGCGGTGGCGAGCAGAGCACGGCCCAGGCCGTGGCCTCGGGCGTCGCGGTGCACCATGAGCTTGACCACCTCGGCGCGGTGCCGGCCGTTGGGCTTGCGTTCCAGGGCCAGGCTCACGGTGCCGGCGACGCCGTCCGCGCCTCGTGCGATCCAGACGCACAGGCTGCCGTCGGCGACGGCCGACTCCCGTGCTCGCCACCAACTCGCCGCCTCGGTCGCGTCGAAGGGCGCCAGGAAGCCGAGCGAGGAGCCGTCGGCGACGACGTCGGTGAGGAGGTCGGCCAGGCCGACCACGTCGGCTCGGAAGTCGTCGGGGGTCAACCGGGTGATGGTGTGCATCGAGGTCTCCGTGGCTCTTCTTACGGCAGGACGATCAGCAGCGCGTACCGAACCGGCTCCGGACCGGCGCAGCGGAAGCGCGACGGTCCCCACAACCGGAAGCGCAGGCAGTCCCCGGCGCGCACCTCGTGGACATGGCCGCCGGCGGTCACCTCCAGGACCCCCTCCAACACCCAGATGTGCTGCTCCAATCCCGGTACGGGCGGCCCGTCGTAGGAAATGTCCGCGCCGCCCCGCAACGCCCCCTGGACCACCTCGCCCCGCAGCCCCGGATGCGGCGGCGACACCGACCGCCGGGTGAACCCCGAGGCCCGATCCACCCACACCTCCTGCCGCTCGGCACGCACCAATTGCGGCGGCTCCGCCTCCACCTCGGCCAACAACCGCGACATGGTCCGCCCGTACACCGCGCACAATCGACCCAGCAGAGCCGCCGTCGGACTGATCTCGCCCCGCTCCAACCGGGACAACGTGGATCGACTCACCTCGGCCCGCCGCGCCAACTCATCCAACGACCACCCACGCTCCCCCCGAAGCCCGGCCAGCCGACGAGCCAACCGCCCCTCGATCTCCGCCGGGCCACCTTCTTGGGGCGCTGCCGCGCTGTCATCGGTGCTTCTCATGCTGGGGACAGTATCCCGAATATGAGACGAGTGGGAGGGTGGGGGGTACCTGCGCTTTTCCGGGCACCGGCGTCAGCGGCCCGGGGTCGGGTCGGCCTTGGGCGGGGGGTGCGTCTTGGTGGGGTTGGGGCGGGTGCCTTGCGCTAACCGGTTGGCGTGGGCTGGGGGAGGTGGGCGTGGTCCCGGGGCGCCGGTGGTCGGGAGCCTTTGTCTCTTCGGAGAGAGGTGGGCGTTACTCGGCGGGAAAAGCGCTGGCAACGGCGCGGAAGGAGGGCGGCCCGGGGAGGTTCGCCGAAGGCCCTTCCGAGTGGGTCGGGTGTTCACGGCCGGCGGTCGTGTGTCGGTGGGCAGCGGATGGCCTTGTGCTAAACGGTCGGCGTGGATCGGCGGAGGTGGGCCCGGTCCCACGGTCACCGGCGGTCAGGAGCCTTGGGCTCTCCGGCGAGACGCGGGTGTTGCTTGCCGGGAAAGGCGCCGGCAACGGCGCGGAAGGGTGGGCGGTCTGGTCGGGTCCGCCGGGGGGCCTTCCCGAGTGGGTCGGGCCGTTTCGGCGTGCGGTGGGTGGGCGGTTGCGGGTGAGAAGGAGAAGGGCGGGGCTGTGAGTGGGCGGTTTCGGTTGCCGGGGTGCACAAACCGGCCCTCGACACGCACTCTCGCCGGTCGGTTCCGTAAAGCCGCAGGTCAGCGGGAACTCGGGTGCCGGAAACCGTCTCGGGATCCCGATGGTGACCCTCGAACCCCTCAGACCACCTCTCATCCGACCGTCCCAACCCCAAACGCCCCTCGAGACAGGCCCGCCCCACCCGGAAAGGCACCCCGTCGGCGATCCTTGCGGGCGGCCCCCGTCACCCGACCCGAAACGCCCACCGCGAGCCCGGTCCACACGCAATCCATCACCGGCATTCACAAACCGGCCTTCGACACGCACTCGCACCGCGCAACCTCGCAAAACCGCAGGTCAGCACAAACCCGCACGCCCAAAGCAGCCTCGGCATCCCGATCGCGACCCTCAAAGCCCTCCGACAGCCCCTGCACCCAACCACCTGACCCGAAACGCCCACCGAACCGCCCCCGACCCACTCGGGAAGGCCCCCCGGCGGACCTCACCGGGCCGCCCCACCCGCTCCGCCGTTGCCAGCGCCTTTCCCGCCAAGCAACGCCCGCGTCTCGCCGGGGAGTCCAGGGTTCCCGGCCGCCGGTGACGGTGGGACCGGGTCGATCTCCGCCGGTCCACGCCGACCGTTTAGCACTGAGCCTCCCGCTGCCGACCAAGACGCGACCGCATGCCGCAACCGCCCGACCCACTCGGAAAGGCTCCCCGGCGGACCCGACGAAAGCGCCCACCTGCTCCGCCGTTGCCAGCGCCTTTCCGGCGAGCAACACGCGCCTCTCGCCGGGGAATCCAAGGCTCCCGGCCGCCGGTGACCGTGGGACCGGGTCCATCTCCGCCGGTCCACGCCAACCGTTTAGCCCTGAGCCTCCCGCTGCCGACCAAGACGCGACCGCATGCCGCGACCGCCCGACCCACTCGAGAAGGCTCCCCGGCGGACCCGACCGGACCGCCCACCCTTCCGCGCCGTTGCCAGCGCCTTTCCCGCCAAGCAACACCCACGTCTCGCCGGGGAGTCCAGGGCTCCCGGCCGCCGGTGACCGTGGGACCGGGCCCATCTCCGCCGACCGTTTAGCACTGAGCCTCCCGCTGCCCACCGACACGCGACCGCCGGCCGTGAACACCCGACCCACTCGGAAAGGCTCCCCGGCGGACCCGACGAAAGCGCCCTCCCGCTCCGCCGTTGCCAGCGCCTTTCCGGCAAGCAACGCTCACGTCTCGCCGGGGAGCCCAAGGCTCCCGGCCGCCGGTGCCCGTGGGACCGGGCCCATCTCCGCCGGTCCACGCCGACCGCTTAGCACAAAGCCACCCGCCGCCGACCAAGACGCAGCCGCATGCCGCAGACGCCCGGCCCACTCGGGGAGGCTCCCCAGCGGACCCGACCGGACCGACTGCCTCCGCTTCGCTGCCGCCGGTGCCCCTTCGCCGAGCAACACCGCACGCTCGCCGGAAAGCCCAAGGCTCCCGGCCACCCGCGCCTCCGAGACCAGGCCCCCACCCCCAGCCCACGCCGACCGTTCCGCACAAAGCCACCCGCGCCCAACCCCACCAAGACGCAACCGCCGCCCGACGCCGACACCCCGGTCAGCGCCCCCGGTGTCGTCCCCGGGGCGTGGGTACGGGAGTGGGCTTGGCTTGTGTGGGGTCGTCTGTCTTCGGCTTGCCTCGTGGGGGTTTGCCGTGGTCGGCTGCGGCCAGGATTGCTGCCAGGGCGGTGGTGACCGGGACCGAGGCGATCAGGCCGATGCTGCCGACCAGGGTGCGGGCGATCTCCTCGGCGACGATCTCGCTGGTGGCTACGTCCAGGACGTCCCGACGGGCGATGGAGAACAGCAACATCAGGGGCAACGCGGCGCCCGCGTAGGCCAGTACGAGGGTGTTGACCGTGGACGCGATGTGGTCGCGGCCGATTCGGATGCCGGCTCGGTACAGCCGACGGGCCGTCATGGTCGGGTCGGCCTGCTTGAGTTCCCAGACCGCCGAGGTCTGGGTGACGGTCACGTCGTCGAGTACGCCGAGCGAGCCGATGATGAATCCGGCCAACAGCAGGCCGTGCAACTCGATGTCCGGATACATCGCGTGGACCAGGCCGGTCTCGTCGGAGGTGTTGCCGGTCAGGTGCGCCCACCCGATGAACAGCGACCCCAACACCCCGATCAGGGACAACGACACGAGCGTGCCGACCACCGCGACCGAGGTGCGGGTGGACAGGCCGTGGCACAGGTACAGCGCGACGAACATGATCGCGCTGCCGCCGACGACCGCGACCAGGAGCGGATCGGAACCGTGCAGGATGGCGGGCAGGATGAAGAACGACAACACCGCGAAGCTGATCGCGAGTGCGATCAGCGCGGTCAGGCCGCGCAGCCGACCCACCACGATCACCGCGACCGCGAACAGGCCCGCGAGCAGCAACATCGGTGGGCCGCGCCGGACGTCGATCACCGAATAGCGCAGGTCCTCGGGCGCGCCGGGGGAGTACGCGAGCACCACGCCTTGCCCGACCGAGAACCGGCGCGGCTGATCGGGCCGGAGCAACTCGGTGAACCGTCGGCCCCGGTCGGCGCCGGAGGTGACCTCGATCGTGGCGCGGCGGCAGTCGGCGGGGGCGGCCGGGGTATTCGGGGCGTGTGGTGCGCCCGACGCGCCGAGTGGGGGTGGGGGCCAGGGGATACCGCCGGGGTGCTCGTCCGTACCCGGGGTGCCGCCTGCGTCGGTGGGGCCGGCGAAGACCTCGGCGTCCGCCTGGGCGCAGGGCAGTTCCTCGACCTTGGTGACGCGGCCGTCCCGGGTCTCCTGGTCGAAGCCGGCTCCGGTACGGGGGTGCGGCGGGGTGCCGCCCGGCCACAGCACGACCAGGCCCACCAGTACGGCCGTCGCGAACGGGATCAGTACGGCGGCCACCAGGCGGCGCAGCCGGGCCGACGCGGGTGACGGCGGCCCGTGCGCGTGGCTGTGCCCGTGGCCCGGTGGGTGAACGTGCGCGCCGGGGACCTCGTTCGTACCGTCGTGATCCGCGTGATCCGCGTGATCCGCGTGATCCGCGTGATCCGCGTGATCCGCCCGTGTCCTGTCCATGGCCCAGCCCCTCCCGATCCGGCCGACGCGTCATCGAGGCGGGATCTCGGCGGAAGCGTATCGGGCCGCAAGGCTGGTTCCGCAGCCTGAGCCGTCGTGGGCCACCGGCGCAAGCAACTTGCGGGGGATCGCCCCGAGGCCGCAAGATTCTTGCCTGCCGGTCGGGTTCAGGGCCTGGCGTTTTGCGTGGCAGCGTCGAGGAGGGGAGCGTCGAGCATGGCCGAGATCGACAGCATCGACCACACCATCCTGCGCATGTTGCGCGAGGACGGGCGGCGGACCTTCTCCGAGATGGCCGGCCAGATCGGCCTGTCCGTCGCGGCGGTCAAGCGCCGGGTGGACCGGATGCGCGAGGAGGGCGTGATCACCGGCTTCACCGTCCAGATCGACCACGCCAAACTCGGCTGGGGCGTCGAGGCGTTCACCGAACTGCGCTATCCGGGCAGCATGCCGGTCGGCGAGATCGTCCGCACCGCCACGGACACCCCCGAGGTACAGGCCGTCTACACGATCGCGGGCGACCCCGACGCCCTCATCCACGTCCGAGTCCGCGACATCACCCACCTCCAACAGGTGATCGACCACCTCCGCCGCAGCGGCAACGTAACCGGCACCAAGACCCTGATGGTCCTGGGCTCCTGGACCAAGGAAAGCTGACCCACCTCCCGCCCCCGTCCGCGCGCCACCTGCCCGTCTGTGCCCGGGTGGCCGCCCGCTCGCCCGCTCGCCCGCCTGTCCGCCTGTCCGCCCGTGTCCGTAGTCCCTGCTCGTCTGCGCTGCCGGCCCGTGCGCGTGCGCGTGCGTGCGCGTGCGCGTTGCCGCCCGTCGCGTTCGGATTACCGGCCGGTCGCGCGTCGAACCGGAACGCGGGGTGGGGCGGGATGAGGGCGGGCGGACGCAGGGGAGGCGGTGCACGCGGCCGGGTGCGGACGCGAGCGGGCAGCCGCACGAACGGGCGGGAGGCAGCGCGGGTGAGCGACGGCGCGAACGCGGACGGACGGCACGCGGGCGGGCCGGCGGCGTGAGCAGGCGCCCGCACACCCGTGCGCGTTTCGATATCCGGTTGTGGTGGTGGTTAGGGTTCGGGCATGGGTGAGCGTGTTTTTCGGGTTACCGTTCGAGGGGCCTTCGATGGCCTCAGTGATGTGCAGCGGGCCGGGTTGTTGGCGGTGGCGGCGGAGCATGATGTGTTGCGGGCTGCGTTCACGGCGGAGGGGCAGGTGACCTACGACGTTGCGGCGCGGCCGTTTTTCACCTTTCGGTTCCTGGATTCCGGGGACGCCGAGGAGGACATCGTCGCGGCGACCGATCGGGCGTTGGCCGGTGCCGAGGCGTGGCTGAACGAGCGCGGTTACGGCTACAAGAATCTCAAGGCCCAGGCCGAGGATCTTTCCCTGGCGGCGCTGTCCAAGCGCCAACGGCGGGCCCGCGCGGCCGGTTAGGGCGTCCCGGCGGCGCCGGTCGTGGCGCGTGCCGCGAAGGCGAACGAGTCCCGGAGGGACCAGTTGCCGTCGTCGTCGCAGACCACCAGGTCGAGCCGGTCGACGCGCGTGGTCAGCGGCAGACGGCCCGTCACCTCCTGTGCCAGGGCCCGCAGTTCGTCCGGACCCTGACCCAGCGCGACGGTCAGGTGCGGGCCGACGTCGTCGGCGTCGTCCAGGTACGCGCCGCCGTAGGGGAGGTGGTCGGGCCATCGGGTGGTCACCGCGTCGATCAGGCGCAGTACCGGCTCGGCCGGATCGGGCGCCAGCCACAACCCCCGGTGGAATTGGCCGACCCGGTCGAAGACCAGGTCCAGCACGGGCCGCGCGGCGGCGATCTCG
This sequence comes from Embleya sp. NPDC059213, assembly GCF_042754445.1. Classification (NCBI taxonomy): domain Bacteria; kingdom Bacillati; phylum Actinomycetota; class Actinomycetes; order Kitasatosporales; family Streptomycetaceae; genus Embleya; species Embleya sp. NPDC059213. The sequence goes on along the minus strand of NZ_JBHZAV010000060.1, from coordinate 31,356 downwards.
GCGAGCGCGGCCAGCTCCGTCGGGCCGATCTCCGCGGGCGTGAGCCACGGATAGAGCACCGTGACGTGCGCCGGGATCCCCTCCGCGGCGCGCGGGTCGTAGCGCTTGCGCCAGGGCTCGACGACCTGTTCGACGTCGGGGACCAGCAACACCAGGGCACTCGCCGCGTTCCGTTCGGGCATTCCCGCAGTGTACGGTCCGCGTCCGGTCCTACCGGGCCATCGTCGGATCGCGGCCGGGGTGTTTCGCCCATCGGGGTCGGCGTCGCGTGTGGGTGGGTTCGACGCGCCGGTTCCGGGGGCACTCGTCCCGCCATGGCTGTGTTGAGAGTCTTCGCGCGTCCCATGATCGCCTCGATCCACCTGTTCCAGGGCTACGACTGCGTGGTGCATCCGGACCGGGTGGTGCCGGCCGCCGAACCGGTGGTGCGCCGGATCGCCGGGTGGCTGCCGGTGGTGCCCGCCGACCCGCGTACGGCGGTACGGGTGAACGGCGGCGTGCAGTTGGTTGCCGGCACGCTGCTCGCGCTCGGCCGGGTGCCGCGCCTGGCCGCGCTCGCGCTCGCGGTCACCCTGCTGCCGACCACGATCGCCGGCCATCGATTCTGGGCCGCCGAGAGCGGTCGGGAACGCGCCGGGCAGCGCATCCACTTCCTCAAGAACGTGTCGATGTTCGGCGGCCTGCTGATCGCCGCCGCGGACACCGGCGGCAAACCCTCGCTCGCCTGGCGCACCCGCCAACGGGCACACGCGCTGCGCCACGACGCGAACCTCGCCCGTCGCAGCGCCAAGGTGAGCGCGACCTCGACCGACGCGGCCCACCGGCTCGCCGACCTGGTGCCCGGCCGCTGACACCCGCGTGCGGGTACAGCGGGTGCGGCAGGTGAGGCAAGTGGGGCAAGTGAGGCAGCGTGCGCGCCACGTGTGGCCGGGAACCGATTCACGTAGGTGACCATCGAAGCGGCGTGACATCGACGGACGACAACGACGCCCCCGCGACGCAACACACCATCGAGCCGGCCGGGCCGGGCCCGGTCCGCACAGGGCACCCGGACCGCCCTCGGACCACGATCCGAGTCGCGCTCGCCCTCGCGACGTCGGCCGCGGTCGCCGCGGCGGTGCTGCTCGCGTGGCCGCCGTGGGCCGGGGGCGACTCGGACCGGGTCGGCGCCGGGCCGACACTTGCCCCGGCGAGCCGGTCCTATCCGGTGTTGCCCGGTCCCGAAGACGGCCGCTACGACGCCGAGTTGTCCGGCCGGCTGATTCGACAGCGGCAGGCATTTCGCCAGAAGGTGGCCGAGGTTCTGCAACAACACCTGCCGCCGGGAGCGGCGATGGCGATCAGCGAGAGCTCGTTCGGGGACTACCGGCTCACCGTCGACGGCACGGAGTATCGGGTCGTGTTGTACATCGATCCGGGCCGGATGGGCGAGCGATCGCCCAAGGGCGCGGTGGCGATGGCTTCCGGATCCCGCCCGCAACTCGGCGTGGATCGATACGAGCCCCGGTGCAGGCCGGCACCTGCTCGGGCCGCCGGTCGGGGTTGCGTCGACGGGGCGCTGCCCAACGGCGAGTTCGCCACCGTCTACTTTCCCGAGCGCACCGATGTCCCGGTCGGTCCTGCCGACTGGGGAGTGTCCTCCTCCTTCCGGTACCGGGGCGGCCGGGTCGACCTCGGGATCGTCCCGCATCCGCGGTCCCGGATGGTCCCGGCGATCACCGGCGAGCAATGGCTGCGGTTGGTCACCGACCCGTCCTTCGTCGAACTCGTGGACTACTGGCGGGCGTATCCCGACCTGAAGGGCAACGGCTGGTAGGGGCCGGGCCGGCGAAGCCCGTGCCCCCACCGGTGTGTCGAGGTAGGTCAGCGCAGGGCGCGCGCGTCGCCCGCGATGAGAAGCGCACGAGCTGTCGGGATGGTGCGCCCGGCCTGGTTGTCGGCCCACCGGGCCAGCGCGTCGTACTGCTCGTGGGCGAGCATCGTGGTGAGCGTCGCGATCGCGTTGCGGTCGGCGGCGGAGGTCAGGATCAGGTGGGCCAGGCCGGTTCCGGACGCGGTGACGGTGAAGGTGGACTCCACCGCCGTACTGCCGCCCGGGCCCTTGGCCTCGGCCCGCAGGGTGTGTGCGCCGAGCGGCAGGCTGCCTGAGTCGATCGGCGTCCCGGGTGCCAACTCCCGCCCGTCCAGAGTGAGTCGGACCACGTCCGCGCCGGTGGTGGCGAGCGCGGGGACCGGGTTGCTCGCGCGCTCCACCCGGGCGCCGGTCGCCGGTGCGAGCACCTTGACCGTCGGGGCGACGGGCGACACCGGCGGTCCGATCTGTCGCCACGCGGCGATCCAACCGGCCAGCTCGGCGGGGCGGTTGGTGATGACCGCGTCCACGCCTCCGGTGTCCAGGGTCTTCCAGCCGGCGGCGTCGTCCACCGTCCAGGCCATCACGGCGACGCCGGCGCGGTGCAGGTCGGCGACCAGTCCGGGGCGGGTGGCCAGCGCGGCGGCCGAGGGGTTGTACGCCTTGAGATCGAGCTGCCGGGCCAGGGCGACCGGGTCCGCGTCCAGGGCGCTGCGGAGCAGACCGAGCGGCAGGTCCGGCGCCACCTCACGGGTGAACACGAGGGCGTCGACCTCGAAGCTCTGCACGAAGACCCGCCCGCTCATCCCGGTGTCGCGGATGTCCTTGACGATCCGGGCCACTTCGTCCCTGCTGTGCCTGCCCTTGATCTCCAGGAGCAGGTTGCCGCCCCGCGCGCGCAGGTCGTCGAGTTGGGCGCGCAGGGTCGGCACCCGGGCCCCGGAGTGCAGCGGGGAGAACCACGAACCGGCATCCAGGCCCGCGAGTTGAGCGGCCGTCAGGTCGCGGATCCGGCCCTTTCCGTCGGTGGTCCGGTCGACCGTGTCGTCGTGCAGGATGTGCGGGATGCCGTCCTTGCTGGGCTGGACGTCGTTCTCGATCCAGTCGGTGCCGGCCCGGCGGGCGGTCTCGTCCGAGATCAGCGTGTTCTCCGGCGCGGCCGAGGAGGCGCCCCGGTGGGCGATCACGGTCGGCGGGGCGCCGGGCGCGCGCAGGTAGGCGTTCGCCTCCGGGGCGATCCGGGTGATCCGGACCTCGTCGAAGGAGACCCGGGCACCGTTGACCAGCAGGGCCTGCGCGCCGTCGGCGGAGCGCTGGACCCGGGTGCTGCGCAGCGCCTCGCGGCCGTCCACCACCAGGCGGGCCCGGCTGCCGTGCACCTCGACCGCGACCCGGACGTCCCGGCCGGTTCCGGCGGCGGTCGGCGCCGAGCCGGTGTCGGTCACGTTCCAGGTGTTGGCGGTGGTGCGCTGGGCGAACTCCAGGCCGTTGGCCGCCGTGCTGCCGGTCCGCATGGTGGCGATCGACCACGGGGGCGCTCCGCCGGCGGGCACGTCCAGGCCGAAGGCGGTCCAGCGGGCGGTGTCGACGGCGCTCTCGAAGCGGACCACCGCCTCGAAGCGGAAGTCCTCCAGGTGCCGGCCGAAGGTGATCCGGCTCTGTTGGCCGGAGTTCACCGAACTGCCGACCAGGCGGCCGTTCTCCACCTTCCAGTCGCCTTCCACCGCCCGCCACCCGTCGGGCAGCGCGGAGCCGGCGAAGTCCTCCGAGACCACCACCTCGTCGGCGGCCGGTGCGCCGGCGGGCTCCGCGCTCGCGGGCAGGACGTCGATCAGGCCGGCACCGGCGCCGAGGCCGAGGGCCGCGACCAGGGCACCGGCCCGGAGTCGGGAGCGATGCCGCCGAGGCAGCCGGAACGGGGACGAAGACGTTTGCGAGGACATGATCGAAACGGTAGGAAGCGCGAACGAACCCCCGAATACGCGACGGCGAAGCTCTGCTCAACGATCGGGTACGCACGAGCGCATTCGGATGTATCGCCCCATGTGTCGGCAGTTCGGGTGTATCGGTCCATGTCGTCCTTGCGGTCGGGCGTGCCTGTTCGGGCTCCGCAATCCCGCGCCAAGCGCGGTACAAGCCCGACCCGGTACTTCTTGAGCCATCCGACGACGAACACCGGCCGGGCCGCCCGTGACGGCGACTTTGAGCCAACCCGAAGTAGTGAGGGGAAGATGCTAGGCACAGTCAACGCTTTCCTCCACGATCTCCCCGGGAGCACATCGTCTGCGCCGCCGACCACGAATCGGCACCAGGACACCTCAGGAGAGTCGATGAGTCCAACCGCCTTCCCCGAATCGGATCCGGCCGCATCCCTGGCCGCTCTGCTCGCTGCCCGGATCGATCACTCGCCCACGCCGACCGCCGTGATCGCCGGCGAACAACGGCTCTCCTATCGCGAGTTGGGAAATCGGGCCGACGTGATCGGGGCGCGCCTGGCGATGGCCGGGGTAACCAAGGGGGATCTGGTCGGCGTCTGCCTGCCGCGCACCCCGCACCTGCTCGCGACGCTGATCGCGGTGTTGCGTGCGGGGGCCGCGTACGTCCCGTTGGACCCCGAGTATCCGCGCGAGCGCCTGGAGTGGGTGATCGGTGACGCGCAGGCTCCCGTCGTGGTCACCGATCGCGCGCACGAGCACCTGCTCGCCGGCGCGACGGCCGACCTCGTGTATGTCGACGCCGAGCCGCCCACCGGGGTGCGGCCGGCCCGGGCGCACACCGGCCCGGACGATCTCGCCTACGTGCTCTACACGTCCGGCTCCACCGGCCGCCCCAAGGGTGTGCGGGTGACCCACCGCGGGGTCACCGCGATGTTGCGCTGGGCGGCCGACACCTACCGGCCGGACCAGGCCGAAGCGGTGCTGTTCGCCACCTCCGTGTGCTTCGACATCTCGGTCTACGAGATGTTCTTCCCGCTCGTCGTCGGCGGCACGGTGGTCCTGGTGGAGAACGTGCTCGCACTCGCCGACGCGCCGGCCCGGGACGAGGTCACCCTGATCAACACCGTGCCCAGCGCGATGGCCGCGCTGTTACGCGGACCCGGACTGCCGCGCGGCGTGCGCACGATCAACCTGGTCGGCGAGGCGCTCTCGCGTCGGGTCGCGGACCAGGTGTACGCGTGCCCGCAGATCGAGGAGTTGTACAACCTGTACGGGCCGACCGAGGACACCGTGTACTCCACCTGGGCGCTGGTGGACCGCACCGACCGGGCCGAGCCGCTGATCGGCATACCGCTGCCGGGCACCACGGCGCACGTCCACGACGAACACGGCGCCCCGGCCGGGCCCGGCGAACTCGGCGAGCTCTACCTCGCGGGCGACGGCCTGGCCCAGGGCTATCACGGCCGCCCCGACCTGACCGCCGAGCGGTTCGTCACGGTGGCGGGGGAGCGCCGATACCGTACCGGCGACCTGGTCCGCCGCAGGCCGGACGGCGTGCTGGAGTATCACGGGCGGGTGGACCACCAGGTCAAGCTGCGCGGCTTCCGCATCGAACTGGGCGAAATCGAGGCGGTGTTGACCGGCCACCCGGGCGTGCAGGCCGCCGCCGTGGTGCTGCGCGAGGACGCGGCGGGACCCTATCTGGCGGCATTCGTGCAGGGTGCCGACCCGATTCCGGAGCCCACCCCGGCCGAATTGCGCGCGCACTGCCGGACCCGGGTCCCGACCTACATGGTGCCCGACGCGGTCGCCCTCCTGGCGGAGCTGCCGCTCACCCTCAACGGCAAGATCGACCGCAAGGCGTTGCCCGCCGCGACCCGATCCCGGTTCCGGGACACCGAGTTCGTCGCACCGCGTACGCAGACCGAGACCCGGATCACCGAGATCTTCCGCGCCGTGCTCGACGCGACCCGGATCGGCATCCACGACCCGTTCCTGGACTCGGGCGGCAACTCGCTGCTGGCGGTCGGCCTGTTGGCCCGGATCGAGCGGACCTGCGGGGTCCGGATCCCGTTGGACACGTTCTTCGCCGCTCCCACTCCGGCCGCCGTGGCCGAGCGGGTGGACCGGGCCGAGGGGCACTCGGCCTCGACGGTCGACCCGCCGTACCGCGACGCGCACGGGCCCGCGCTGGTGAGCACCGTGCAACGCGAGTTCGCGATGCACGAGTTGGTCGCGTCGGGCAGCGCGCTCTACAACGTGCCGCTGCGGATTCGGGCCACCGGCGCACTGGATGTGGCCGCGTTGGGCCGGGCCTTGGGCGAAGTGGTGCGCAGACACGAGGTGTTGCGCACCGCGTTGTCGTACCGGGCCGGTGAGCCGGTGGCCGAGATTCGCCCGCCCTACCCGGTCGAGGTGCCGGTGCTCGACCTGCCCGACGCGGACGGCGACGCGGATCGGCACGAGGCACGCCTGAACGCCCTGCTGCGTGCCGACGCGCTCCGCCCGATGGACCGGACCGAGGGCAAACTGCTGCGTGCGCTGGTCGTGCGGGTCCGCCCGGACCGGTACGAACTGCTGCTCACCGTGCACCACATCGCCGTGGACGGCTGGTCGATCGGTCTGCTGTTGCGCGACTTGGCCCGCGCCTACCAGGGACTGCCGCTTTCCGAACCGACGCTGCAATACCGCGACGTGGCCGAATGGGAGCGGCGGTACGCGGACGCCGAGGACGAGGAGGCGCGGCGCTGGGCCGGCCGACTGCGGGGCCTGGGCGTCGAACAGCACATCCCCGGCGACCGCGACCGTCCCGACCCGTTCGACCCGAGCGGAGCCCGGCTGGCCCGCAGGCTGGATCCGGAACTCCTGCGCGCCGCCGAGGAATGGGCGGCGGGCGAGGGCGCCAGCCTGTACATGACCCTGCTCGCCGCGCTCGGCACGCTCGTGCACCGCTCCACCGGTCGCACCGATCAGGCCGTGCTGACCCCGTTCGCCGTCCGCCCGCATCCCGAACTGGAGGACGTGGTAGGCCCGTTGCTCAACACCGTGCCGTTGCGCTTTCGGATCGAGGGCAGCGATACGTTCCGCGAGTTGGTGCACCGGCTGCGTCCGGTGGTGCTGGACGCGCTCGATCACTGCGCGCTGCCCTATCTGGAGCAGCTCCGCTTCGCCGGTGTGGGCGGGGCGGAGACCTCGACCCCGGTGTCGCAGATTCTGCTCGCGGTCCAGAACCACCCGGGTGCGTCGGTCGAACTGCCGGACCTGAAACTGGAATTCCTGCACGAGGTGTGCAACGGCGGGGCCAAGACCGATGTCTCGATGTTCCTCGAATTCCCGTCCGACGGGCCGTTGTTGTCCGTGGAGTACCGCACCGGACGCTACGACCCGGCCTCGATCGAGACGCTGATCGACCACCTGATGGCCGTGCTGGCCGAGGCACTGGCCGCGCCGGACCGAGCGATCGTGGAGACGATCATGCTCGACCCGGCCGAGTCCGCCCGGCTGATCGAGGCGGACAATCCGGCCGCCACCGCACGTCCCGACCTGTGCCTGCCCGATCTCGTCGCGGCGCAGATCGCCCGGACCCCGCACCGAACCGCCGTCTCGGCCGACACCGGAACCCTCACCTACGCCGAACTCGACGCCACCGCAAACCGATTGGCCAACGCCCTACGGGCGCACGGCGCCGAACGCGGCACCCTGGTGGCGATCGCCATGCCCCGCTCCCACCTGCTGCCCGCGGCCCTGTTGGGGGTGCTGCGTACCGGCGCCGCCTACCTGCCGATCGACACCGAACAACCGGTGGCCCGCAATCGGGCGTTGCTCGACGACGCCAAGGTCACCCTGATCGTCGCGGAGCGAGCCCACGCGGCCGGCACCCCGCTCCTGACCGATCCCGGCTACGACGTGGTCCTCGTGGACGGCCCCGAGGTCACCGGCGCCGCCGCGACGGCGCTGCCCGAACAGGCCGAGGGCGAGGACCCGGCCTACCTGATCCACACCTCCGGCTCCACCGGCCGGCCGAAGGCGGTGGTGGTACCGCACCGGGCCATCGTCAACTTCCTGCTCTCGATGGCCGATCGTCCCGGGCTCGGCGCCGCCGACACGATGGCCGCCGTCACCACGCTCACCTTCGACATCGCCGCGCTGGAACTGTGGTTGCCGCTCGTGGTCGGCGCCCGGGTCGAGATCGCCGGCCGGGATACCGCCACCGACGGGCGCAGGCTCGCGGAGTGGCTCGACCGCCGCGAGGTGACGGTCTGTCAGGCCACCCCGGCCACCTGGCGCATGTTGCTCGACGCGGGCTGGACCGGCCGACCCGACCTGGTGGCGCTGTGCGGCGGGGAGGCGCTCACCGGGGACCTGGCCCGGGCCCTGCTGGACCGCTGTGGCCGGGTCTGGAACATGTACGGCCCCACCGAGACCACCGTGTGGTCGACCGTCCTGCGGGTGGACCGCACGCACGCGGTGCGGCGGGTGGTGCCGCTCGGCACGCCGATCGCCAACACCCGCGTTTACGTGCTCGACGCGGCCGGGCGGCCCGCGCCGATCAATGCCCCCGGCGAGTTGTGCATCGCCGGCGCCGGGGTCGCACTGGGCTATCTGGGCCGCGCCGAACAGACCGCCGAGCGCTTCGTCGGCGACCCGTGGGGGCCTCCCGGCGCGCTGATGTACCGGACCGGCGACCTCGCCTGCCGCCGACGCGACGGCACGCTGGAGTACCACGGCCGGGCCGACCATCAGGTCAAGCTGCGCGGCTTCCGGATCGAACTCGGCGAAGTGGAGGCCGGATTGACCGCGCTCTCGGGCGTCACCGGCGCGGTCGCGACGTTGTGGCAGGGGCCGGCCGGGCCGACCCTGGTCGGCTACGTCGTCACGGACGGCGCGTTCGACGCCGTGGACCTGAGCGCGGCCCTCGGTGAACGGCTGCCCCGGCATCTGGTGCCCGGTGTGCTCGTCCCGCTCGACGCGCTGCCGCTGACCCCGGCCGGCAAGATCGACCGGGCCGCCCTGCCGGAACCTCGGCCCGGCGGCAGCGGTGCCCCGCCCCAGGGCGACTGCGAGGAGATCCTGGCCGAGATCTGGCACGAGTTGCTCGGTCCGGACCGGATCGGCCGGGACGACGGGTTCCTCGCGCTGGGCGGCAACTCACTGCTCGCGCTGCGCCTGATGGCGCTGGTGAGCGAACGCTTCGAGATCGACTTCCCGCTGCGTGTGGTTTTCGAGGCGCCGACGCTGGCCGCGATGGCCCGGCGCATCGAGGACATCCTGCTCGGCGAACTCGGCGAACTCGGCGAACTCGGCGAGCCGGACGCGTCGGGCGAGTTCGGCGACCCCGGCGCCTTCGCCGAGCCGGGGCCGTGGAGCAACCACGCCGGTCACGGCCTGGCGAACCCTTCCATCGACCGGGACAAGGAATGACCGACTCCGAGGAGATCCTGACCACCCGCTCCGAGCCCGACCCCGAGCAGGTCCGCCGCGAACTGCTCCGCCGTCGACTGGCCCGGGCCCGGGTGGCGACGCCCCGCGCCGAACCGACCCGCAGGCCCGCCGACGTGCCCACACCGCTGTCCGCGGCGCAGCGCCGGATGTGGTTCCTCGCCCAGTACGAACCCGAGGGCGCCGCCTACAACATGCCGCTGGTGTTGCGCCTGTCCGGCCGACCGGACATGGCCGCGCTGGTGGCCGCGTTGACCGACGTGGTGGCCCGGCACGAGGTGTTGCGCACGGTGTATCCGAGCGTGGACGGCCATGTGTTGCCGACGGTGCACGACGTCGACCAGTTCCGGGTGTCGGTGCTCGACCTGCCGGAGCCGGAGGTGGCCGGGCTGCTCGCCGCCGAGGCCCGCCGCCCGTTCGACCTGGTCGGCGAACTGCCGATCAGAGCGTCGCTGTTGTGTTCCGGCGAGCGGTACGTGCTGAGCGTGGTGTTGCACCACATCGCGGCCGACGCGTGGTCGATCGGCGTGTTGTTCCGGGACCTGGCCGCCGCGTACACCGCGCGGTGTGCCGGTCATCCACCCGAACTCCCGCCGCTGCCGGTGCAGTACGCGGATGTCGCGTACCGGCAGCAGACCACGCTCGCGGCCGAACTCGATCGGCAGTCGGCCTGGTGGCTGGCCCGTCTGCAGGGCGCACAGACCACGGTGACGGTGCCGGTGGATCACCCGCGTCCGGCCGTCGCGGACACCCGGGGCGAGCGGATCGAGGTGGCCTTCGGGGCGGAGCGGTCGCGGCGCATTCGTGCGTTGGCCGAACGTACCGGGGGCACCACGTACATGGTGCTGTTGACGGCCTTGCAGGTGGTGTTGGGTCGATATAACGGGACTTCGGATGTGACGGTGGGGAGTCCGGTCGCCGGGCGTACGCACAGCAGCACCGACTCCCTAATAGGCTGTTTCGTCAACACTCTTGTTATGCGGACGGATGTGTCCGGTGGGGTCAGTGTGCGGGAGTTGCTGGGGCGGGTGCGGGAGCATACGTTGGCGGCTTTTGCTCGGCAGGAGTTGCCGTTCGATCGGTTGATCGATGTGCTCGGGGTGGAGCGTGAGCTTGCCTATACGCCGCTGTTTCAGGTGTTGTTGAACGTGCATAATCAGGCGCCTGCGCGGCCGCTGCTGCCTGGGGTGGAGGTCGAGTGGTGTGATACGCACACCGGGGCCGCCAAGTTCGACCTGTCGGTCGCGGTGCTCGACACCGGTCCCGGCGACGAGCTGGTCGCCGACCTGATCTGGCGCAGTGTGCTCTACGAAGAGGCGACCATCCGGCGGGTGTTCGGGCACCTGACCACCGTGCTGGACGCGATGACCGCCGACCCGGATCGACCGGTGGACGAACTGCCGTTGTTGACGGCCGTCGAGGAGCGTCGGCTCGCGGGCTGGAACGACACCGCCCGGGACTGGGACACCGAGGGCACGCTGCACGCGCTGGTCGAGGAGCAGGCCCGGCGCACCCCGGACGCACCGGCCGTACGCGGCGCGGACGGGACGCTGAGCTACGTCGAACTCGACGCGCGGGCCGAGCTGTTGGCGGGTCGCCTGCGCGGCCTCGGGGTGGGCCCGGATCGGGTCGTCGGGCTGTTCGCGGAGCGTTCGGGCGCGCTGATCGTCGGCATGCTCGGCATTCTCAAGGCCGGTGGCGCCTATCTGCCGCTGGACCCGCTGTATCCGGACGAGCGGGTGCGGGCGTTGCTGGACGCGGCCGACGCGGTCGCGGTGGTCACCACCGAGGACCTGCGGGCGCGGGCGACCGGTTCGGTGCCGGTCGTGGTGCCCGAGGCGGCCCCGGCGGGGCCGGAGCGCGCCGTCCCCGGAGCGGCGGGTGGCCGGGCCGACCCGGTCGTTGCGGCCGGGCCCGACAACCTCTGCTACGTGCTGTTCACCTCCGGGTCCACCGGCACCCCCAAGGCGGTCGCCGTCGAGCACCGCAACTACCGCAACTACCTGGCCGGTCTGCGCGAGCGGGTGGGTCCGGGGCGTACGGCCGACGGGCGGCCGTGGAACTGGGCGCTGGTGTCCACGTTCGCCGCGGACCTGGGCACCACCAACGTGTTCGGCGCGCTCACCGGCGGTGGATGTCTGCATCTGTTGACCCGGGACCAGGCCACCGATCCGGACGCGTTCGCCCGGTATCTGGGCGAGCATCGCATCGATGCGATGAAACTGGTGCCCAGTCACCTGGAGGGCCTGGCCGCGCTCGGCGATCGGCTCGCCGACGTGCTCCCGCGCGAGCTGCTGATCTGCGCGGGCGAACCGCTGCGCGCGGATCTGGTGGACCGGATCCGGGCGGCTCGGCCGGAGTTGACCCTGCACAACCACTACGGGCCGACCGAGACCACGGTGTCGATGCTCGGTGCCCCGGTGGCCGCGGTGCCGGCCGGGGCGGCGAGCGCGCCGCTGGGGCTGCCGTTCGGCAACGTCGGCGCGTACGTGCTGGACGGGCACCGGCGGTTGTCGCCGGTGGGCGTGCCGGGCGAGTTGTACGTGACCGGGGCCGGGTTGGCCCGCGGCTATCTGGGTCGGCGGGAGGCGACCGAGGAGCGCTTCGTCGAGTGGGCCGGGCGCCGCGCGTATCGCACCGGGGACCTGGTCCGGCGCCGTGCGGACGGCCTGATCGAGTTCCTCGGCCGGGCCGATCACCAGGTCAAGATTCGCGGCTTCCGGGTGGAGATCGGCGAGGTGGAGGCCGAACTGGCCGCGCAGCCCGGTGTTCGCGAGGCGATCGTGGTGGCCCGCGGCGAGGGCGCCGCGCGCAAGTTGGTCGGCTATGTGGTCGCGGAGGCGAAGGTCGCCGCGGACGGCGCGGCGATCCGGGCCGCCACCCGGGCCCGGCTGCCCGACTACATGGTGCCCTCGGCCGTGCTGGTGCTGCCCGCGCTGCCGCTGACCGGCGCGGGCAAGGTGGACCGGGAGGCGCTGCCGGAACCCGAACTCGCCCCGGCCGAGACCGGCCACGTCGAGCCGGACACGGCCACCGAGGCGGCGGTGGCCGAGGCGTTCGCCGAGGTGTTGGGCCGGACCGGGGTCGGTGCGGTGGACGACTTCTTCGCGTTGGGCGGTGACAGCTTCACCGCCGTACGCGCGGTTCGCACGATCGGCCGCGGCCTGTCCATCATCGACCTGTTCCAACAGCCCACCGTGCGCGAACTCGCCGCTCTGCTCGACGCACGCGCCGACGAACCGGACACGGGCGAGCGCCCGCGCCCGCTGCTGCACCGGCTCACCAAGGACGCCGGGCCGACCACGCTGACCCTGGTCTGCGTGCCCTACGGCGGCGGCAGCCCGATCACCTTCCAACCGCTGGCCGACGCGCTGCCCGCCGAACACCGGCTGTACGCCGTGGAGTTGCCCGGCCACGATCCCAGTCGCCCGGAGGACGAACCCGAGGCGCTGGACTCGCTCGCGGACCGGCTGACCGCGCAGATCACCGAGCGGATCAGCGGGCCGATCCTGCTCTACGGGCACTGCCTGGGCGGCGCGCTCGCGACCGCGCTGGCCGGGCGACTGGAGGCGGCGGGCGCCGAGCTGCGCGGCGTCGCGCTGGGCGGCACCTTCCCGGCGGCGCGACTGCCGGGAAGGTTCGCCGAGTGGCTGGCCCGGCGGCTGCCCGGGGACCGGTTGCTCTCCGATCGGGCCTACCTCGACTACCTGCGCGCGATGGGCGGTTTCACCGACGTCTACGACGAGGCCGAACAGCGTTTCCTGATCCGGGCGTTGCGGCACGATGTGCGGCAGGCCGAGGACTTCTACACGCGCGCCTACGGGGCCGAGCGGCCGGTGCCGGTGGCCGCGCCGATCCTGTGCGTGGTGGGCGACAAGGACCGGGCGACCCTGCTGTACGAGGAACGCTACGCCGAGTGGGAGCACTTCGGTCCACGGGTCGAGCTGGCGGTGATCCCGCGCGCCGGCCACTACTTCCTCAAACATCAGGCCGTCGAACTGGCCCGGGTGCTGGGTCGCTGGTCGGCGGGGCCGACGCCGGCGGCCGAGCGGCCGAGTCCGCGGCCGGCCTCGGCCCGGCCGGATCTGGCCACCTTCGCGAAGGTGGCGGGCGGCCAGTTCGTGTCGATGATCGGCACCGCGCTGTCCACGTTCGCGCTCGGCGTGTGGGTCTACCTACAGACGGGTTCGGCCTTCGACTTCGCGATGATCTCGGTCGCGGCGGTGTTGCCCGCGGTGTTGTTGTTGCCGATCGCGGGCGCGGTGGCGGACCGGGTGGACCGGCGGCGGATCATGATCGTCACCGATACCGTGGCCGCCGCCGCGATGTTGTCGCTCGGTGTGTTGTTGTGGACCGACCACCTGCACCTGTGGCATGTGTACGTGGTGGCGTGCGTCGGCTCGGTCTGCAACGCGTTCCAACGACCCGCCTACATCGCGGCGATCGCCCAACTGGTGCCCAAGCGCTATCTGGGTCAGGCCAACGGGCTGGCCCAACTGGGCACCGGGTCCGGCGACATGCTCGCCGCGCTGGCCGGTGGCGTGCTGGTGGCTGCGGTCGGGCTGCACGGCGTGGTGTTGTTCGACATGGCCACCTTCCTGATCGGGGTGACCGTGCTGCTGCGGGTGCGCTTCCCGGACGCCCTGTTCGAGAAGCGCGAGGAGCCGCTGCTGCGCGAAGTGGTCACCGGCTGGCGGTACATCGTGCGCCGGCGCGGACTGGTCGCGATGGTGGTGTTCTTCGTGGTGTTCAACTACCTGTTCGCGGTGGCCACCGTGCTGGTCACCCCGATGGTGCTGGCCGACGGTTCGGCGGTGACGCTGGGCGTGGTGACCGCGTTCGGCGGGGTGGGCGCGGTATTGGGCGCGCTGGTGATGGCGTTGTGGGGCGGGACGTCGCGGCGGGCCACCGGCATGATCGGCTTCACCTCGGTGGTCGGCCTGGCCGCGGTGTTCGCGGGCAGTCGGCCGGAACCGGTGTTCGTCGCGGTCGGGTTGTTCGTGTTGTGGGCGGCGCTGATGATCCTGAACTCGCACTGGATGGCCCTGATCCAGACCAAGGTCGGGATGGAGTTGCAGGGTCGGGTGTTGGCCACCAATCAGATGTTGGCGATGTCGATGATGCCGCTGGGCTTCGTGACCGCCGGCCCGCTGGCGGACAAGGTGTTCGAGCCGCTGCTGCGGTCGGACGGTGCGCTCGCCGATTCGGTGGGCGTGGTGCTGGGCACCGGGCCGGGCCGGGGCACCGGCTTGTTGCTGGTCCTGGTCGGTCTGGCGCTGGGCGTCTGGGGTCTGATCGGGTTGTCGTACCGGCCGCTGAGTCGGATGGAGGACCTGTTGCCGGACGCGATCCCGGACGTGGAGATCGGCGACAAGGACACCATCCAGGCCGAAGCCGACCGGCAGTTGGCCCGCAAGGGGGAGGCGGCCTCGCCGGTGTCCTGACCGGTTGGGCGGGTGCATTGTGGGGCGGCGGACGAGCACCGCCGCCCCACACCGGGGTCAGGGTCGCAACCCCGGGCCCACCTCCAGCTTCGCCGTCAGCGGCAGCTCGGCGCTGGAGCCGCCGATCCGCAGGGTGTAGCCGCCGGGCTCGGTCTCGCGGCGGCCGGATTCCGCCGACCAGTGCTCGAAGGCACGTGCCGGGATGGTGAGTTCGACGGTCACCTCGGCGCCGGCCGGTGCGCTCGCCCAGGTGTGGCCGGCCAGCCACAACACAGGGCGCTCCACCATGCCGTCGGCGCGGCTCAGGTATGCCTGGACCAGGTGCCGGCCCGGACGTGGGCCGGTGTTGCGGATCCGTACCCGGGCCACGAAGTCGGCGCCGGAGGCGACCGTTTCCACCCAGAGGTGTTCCCACGTCGTCCAGCCCAGGCCGTGGCCGAACGGGTAGGCCGGCGTCACGCCCGCCCGCAGCCAGCCGCGATAGCCGATGTGGATGCCCTCGGCGTAGTCGAGCCGGCCCGCGACCGGAGTGGTGGACAACACCGCCGGATCGTCCTCGTGCGCGGGCCAGGTCATCGGCAGCCGCCCGCCGGGCTCGCGGTGCCCGAGCAGTACGTCCGCCAGCGCCGCGCCGAACTCCTGGCCGGGGAACCAGGAGACCAGGATCGCCGCGACGTCCGCTCGCCACGGCAACAACACCGGCGAGCCGCTGTTGACCACCACCACCGTGTTCGGGTTGACCGCCGCGACCCGGCGGATCAACTCGTCCTGCCGGCCGGGCAGGGACAGGTGCGAGCGGTCACGGCCCTCGCTGTCGCTCTCCTCGGTGCTGCCCACCACGACGACCGCGACCTCGGCCTGCGCCGCCAGGGCGACCGCGTGGTCGAGTTCGGCGTCCTCGTGCACCACCGGCCGGTCCACACCCAGGACGAACCCGGTGCCGGGACGCTCCGCCGCGAAGTCGTGGCGCAGGTGCAGCTCGACCTCCCGATCGGCGGCCAGGTCCAGCACGGCCCATCGCTCGGGCGGGGTGAGGATGCCGCCGAGCGGGTCCTCGGTCACCAGGTCGTCGTCCACGAGCGGGACACCGTCCGCGAGCAGCCGGAACCGGCCCACGCCGGCCACCCCGATCCGGTGCGGCCCGTCGACGCGAGCTCGGAGCACGCCGACCGCCTCGATCGCGACGGCCCGCGCGACGATCGGGTCGTCCAGCCACAACAGTCGCCCGCCGCCGCGCAGTTCCTCGTGCAGCAGCTCGCCGTCGGGGCCGATGAAGCGCACCCGCAGGCCGGGCTCGCCGGTCTTGGGGTCGTGCACGTCGGCGCCGGTGACCGCGGGCAGCCGGTGCCGGATGCGCGCGCCGACGGCGTGGGTGACCTCCACGTCGGGCCCCAGCGCCGCCCGCAGCCCGGCGAGCGGGCTGATCGCGTACGGCGGGATCACCGTCGCGCTGCCCCCGCCCTGGATCCGGGCGACCTCGGCATTGGGACCGAGCACCGCGACCCGGCGCAGCGTATCGGGGGTCAGGGGCAGCGCCGTCCCGGTGTCGCGCAACAACACCATGCCCGCCGCGGCGGCCTCGCGCAGCAGCGCGGCGGCATCCGGCGCCGGTCGCGGGGGCGCGGGCGGCACGAGGGCGCCCAGCGCGCCGACGCGGGCCGCGAGCAGCAGCAGTCGGCGCACCTTGCGCTCGATCGCCTCCGCCGGCACCAGGCCCGCGCGCACCGCGGCCACCAGCGCCGCGCCCCACGGCTGGTCCGGTCCCGGTCCCGGCATCGCCAGGTCCAGTTCGGCCCGCCCGGCACCCTCGGTGGAGCGGGTCGCGAACCAGTCCGAGACGACCAGTCCGTCGAAGCCCCACTCGGTGCGCAACGGCGTCTCCAGCAACGGACTTTCCGTCATCGTGACGCCGTCCACGCTGTTGTACGCGGCCATCAGCGCCCAGACCCCGCCCGCCCGCACGATCTCCTCGAACGGGGCGAGGTGAACCTCGTGCAGCGCGCGCTCGGACATCCGCACGTCGACCGAATACCGTTCGGTCTCCGAGTCGTTCGCGGTGTAGTGCTTGACGGTGGCCGCGACACCGCCGGCCTGGATGCCGCGGACCAGCGCCGCGCCGACCCGACCGGACAGGAGCGGTTCCTCCGAGTAGCACTCGAAGTGCCGGCCGGCGTACGGGCTGCGCTGAAGGTTGACGGTCGGGCCGAGTACGACGTCGACCTGCTTGCGGCGGGCCTCGATCGCGAGCAGCGCGCCGAGCCGCTCGACCAGACTTTCGTCCCACGAGGCGGCGAGCGCGGTCGGACAGGGCAACGACGCGGACGGCTCGCGCTCGTCGAAGCGCTCACCCCGCACGCCTGCCGGGCCGTCGCACAGCACCATCTCGCGCAGTTCGATGGCGGGTTCGGCGGCGGTTCGCCAGAATCCGGACCCGGTGAGCAGGCGGACCCTGGCTTCGAGATCGAGGCGGGCCAGGGCCGCCTCGACGAGTTCGAGGGTGTGGGCGTCCGGCGCCCCGGGTTGGTGCGGGGGTGGGGGTATGCGGGTGGTTTCGAGCGGCTCGAAGGCGCCGGACGCCTCTTCGGCCGAGGACGGGGGAAGGGTGCGGTCATCATGACCGTTGGCCTGCGACACGCGGGGCACACTACATTCAATACATTCCAGGTGGAATGCTTTCACGAGGGGAGCCGAACGGATGTCGGATCGCACGGGGGCACGCGGCCCGTACGCGCGCGGTGTCGCACGGCGGCAGGAAATCGTGCACGCGGCGCTGGAGGTGTTCGCCACGCGCGGCTACGACGCGGTCTCGCTGCGCGAGATCGCCGCCCAGGTGGGCCTGTCCCATACCGGCCTGCGGCACCACTTCGCGTCCAAGGAAGAGCTGCTCACCGCGGTACTGCGCTACAAGGACGAGCTGACGCTGACCCCGGACGAGCAGGTGGACGTCTCCGGCATCGCCTGGGTGCGGGCCAGCCGGGACGTGGTCGCGCTCAATGCCCGGCAACCACTGCTGATCCGGCTGTTCGCGACGTTGTCCGTGCAGGCCACCGACCCCGCGCATCCGGCCCACACGTACTTCGTCGAGCGCTACCGGATCGCGCGCGAGATCGCCGCCGGGCACCTCGCGCGGGCCCGGGACGACGGCGACATCGCCGCCGACGTGGACGCCGAGCACTGCGCCGAGCTGATGCTGGCCGCGATGGACGGCCTCCAGGTGCAGTGGCTGCTCGAACCCGACCGGGTGGACATGGTGGCCGCGTACGGACAGTTCCTGGATCGTTTCCTCGCCGTGCTCGCCGTTCCGCTGCCCTCGGGACGGCGGAACGGCGAAGCGGCGAACGGAAGCTGAGCCTGCGTCAGCCCGCCCGGCCGATCTCGTGCCGGCCGGCGGGGTAGGACCGGCCGGCGTGCACGAACGGCACCGGGCTGTGCACGTTCAGCAGCGTCGGCGTCACCGTCACCTCGATGAGACCCGCCGGGCAGGGCACCGCGCCCGAGGCCCGGCTCAACTCTCCGAGTGCGGGCTCGATCCGGGCCACCGCGAAGCCCGGTTCGGCCGGCTCGACCCCGAGCACGCGCGTCATCAGGTCGCGGGTGGGCGTCGAGGACCAACCATGGCTGATCGTGCCGCCGTACCAGGTCTCGCTCCACGAGGTCTCGCTGCGGGCGAGCAGCGCCGCCCAGTCCAGACACAGGCCGGCGATCAGGTCGGCCCGGCCCGCTCGGGCCAGCGCGTCGTGCACCACGTAGCGGAAGAACGGCTGGGCGCGCACCACCGCGTGACCGGTGTCCCACCACGGCTTCGGCGGCCCGGCCCGCAGGTGCGCCCCGCCGACCTCGGTGTTCGAGCCGGGCTCGGCGGGGCCGTCCGGAGCGCTGAACGCGGCGTGTACCAGGTTCTCTTCGGCGGTGAGCACGGTCACCAGGCGCTCGATCCGCTCGGCCGGCACCAGGCCGCCCACGATCGCCGCCGCCTGGCCGTGCTGGGAGGCCATCGGGCGGCGCTCGCCGTCCGCGATCGAGTCCGCGTAGCGCTCCCGCTCGGGATCCCACAGCCGCTCGAAGCCGAGCACGAGCCGGGCATGCGCGGCCCGTGCCCAGTCCGCCCGGTTTCGATCGCCGAGCCAGTCGGCCAGTTCGGCGAACTCCAGCAGGGCCCGACCCCACAGCCCGCACAGCGCCGCCGAGACGCCCTCGGTGTGCACGGCCGACCAGTCGATGATCACCCAGCCGAAGACGTCGGTGGGCAGGCCGGTGTCGTCCAGGAACGGCACGAACCAGCGCAGCACCCGCTCGGCCACCGGGAGCAACTCGGCGATCTCCTCGCGATCGCCGACGTAGCGGTACAGGTTCCACACCGAGTGCACCCAGTGCAGCGCCCAGTCCGGGATCACCGTGAAGTCGGCCCACTCGGCGTCGCCGGCCACCGCCATCGGCAACATCCCGTCCGAGCGCGGCGACGCGGCCAGCCGGGGATGCCAGCGGGCCAGCCGCCAGTCGGAGTTGGTGGTCAGGTCGACCATCTGGTGCACCACCGCGTCGCCGGTCCAGGCCCGCTGCTCGCGGGTGGGGCAGTCGACGTAGGCGTCCGCCGAGCACAGCGTCACGGTGCGGCGTCCGACCCGCCAGATCTGTTCCAGGCGCGGATCCGAGCAGGCGAACCACGCGTCGCCGGTGACCGGGTAGGTGCGTTCGCGGACCGCCACGCGGTGCACGGTGACGCCGTCCGGGGCCTCGACCAGGACGCCGCGCAGGCCGTAGGAGTCGAACGACTCCAGGGCGCGACGGGTGCCGTCGACGGTCACCGCCAGGCTCGCGTCGTGCTCGCCGGGCGCGGGCCGCCCGTTCGGGTCGACGAACTCGGCGGTGCGAACCAGGACCTCGGCGCCGGCCGGGCCGTGCGCGTCGACGACCACGGTGCCGGAGAGCACCTGCTCCGCCGTGTAGGCGCCGGCCGGGCCCGGGGTCAGCACCGTCTCGCGTGGTTGCGGCCAGGTGATCGGCCGGCCGCCGAACGGGCCGCCGGGGTAGCTGGGCGGCTCGGGCCGACCCGGCTCGCCGGTGGTCATCGCGCGCCGCAGCACCGCCGCCGGCCAACCGGGATCGTGGTCGGGGTGTTGCCAATCGGCGGGCAGCGCACGGGCGTTCAGCAGCTCGCGACCGCGCCCGGAGATGGTGCCGCCGCCGGGGGTCGCGGTCCACCCGGCCAGGACCCGGGCCTGCCAGTGCTCGCCGGTGACGAACCACGCGTCCGGGCCGAGCCGGGCCTCGAGCACGAACGCGCCGTGCACCAGGTCGTTGGCGAACGGCGACGGCGGCAACCACCACGGATTGGGCCCGTCGTAGACCCAGGCCAGCGCGGTCACCACGTTGGTGCCCGGGCGCAGGTGGGCGGCCAGATCGAGATCGTCGTACGGCCGCAGGCGCGGATTCGCGCGCACCGGCCCGCGGGCCACCTCGACCCCGTTCACGGCCAGCGTGTACCCGGACAACGCGACCACGCGCGTGGGCACCCGCTCGGGCACCCGGTCGAGATCGAGCACGGCCCGCAACGCGACGGTATGCCGCCCCTGCGGGCCACCCGCCGCGTCGGCCCAGATCCACCGGGCCCGCCATCGGCCGGGTGGAAAGTCGGTACTGACGATCACGCGATCATTCCTTCGTGTCGAACTGAAAATTCCGGCCGCCGAACCAGGCGCCGAAACCGGACGAAATCCGGCCGGGCCGATGCCGACGCCGAACCACGTACCGAAGCCGGGCGAAAGGCCCGGACCATCCGGCAGCAATATGGAGTAGATGCATCCAAGTCGGGCAATCCGTGGCCCGGCCGGCGTTCGGGTCACCTCGGCCGAAGGCCGGGTCCGCTCGGCCGGTTCGGCGCTTGAGCACACAACCGCCCGGCGTTTGCCGGCAACCCGCCCGGCTACCGGGCCAGGTGCTCGCGGACCGCCGCCAACCACGCTTGCGGCCGCTCGGTCTGCGGACTGTGCTTGGCCCCCGCGACGACCCGAAGCTCCGCGCCCCGGATGCCCGTGGCGAACTGCTCCGCCGCGCCCCGCAGTCGCCGATCGTGTTCGCCGACGACGACGGTGACCGGGCAGGAGATCTCGGCCAGCCGGCCGACCAGCGACGGATACGTGCCCAGCGCCTGCGCGCACCCGACGAACGCGGCCGGGTCCATCCCGGTGATCGCGCGTGTCTGCCGCTCGCGGCGGGCCAGGTCCTCTGCCGTGGCCCCCGCCGGAGGGCGGGAGAACGGCTTGAGCAAGGTCAGCAGCGGCGCCAGGCCGAACCTGCCGACCACCGCGTTCATGCCCCCGGAGAGCACCCGAAGCAGCGGCGTGGAGGTGGGCTCGGCGGCGGTGTCCATCAGCACGAGCGAGCGCACCCGGTCCGGATGGGCCAGCGTGTACCGCAGCGCCAGCACGCCGCCCATCGAGTGCCCGAGCAGATCGATCGGCTCGGGCAACACCCGCTCGACGAACCCCTCCAGGTCGGCGGAGAGGTGATCGAAGGTGTAGGCGGCTCGGTCGGCGAACTTGGTGCTGTCACCGTGTCCGCGATGGTCGTAGGCCAGGACCCGGCGATCCCGCGCCAGCAGTGGCGCGACACCGTCCCAGTCGGCCAGGCTGCCGGCGAATCCGTGCAGCAGGAGCAGCGGTGCCGGGCCCGGCTCGGGCGCGGCGGAGGGCAGGTCGCAGTAGCGCAGATCCGCCCCGGAAAAGGGTGGTCGAGGGGTGTCGGAGTGATGCGATTCGGCCTCGCCGCGGGTACCGCCGGCGAGGAGTCGGGATGATGCCGTCCACGAAAGCCTTCCATCTGGCATGTATTCGATGTTAGCGTCCCGCCGTCGTGATGTGACACACAAATCCCCCCGGATTCCTCGGGGCCAAGGCCCCCCGGCCGCCATTCCCACCCCGGATCCGCTACCGGACGTCGGCACACCCGACGCTCTCGGCGACCGAACCACCCGTGATCCACTGCTTCCTTCGAAGGACAGGTGAGCCCCTGTGTTGCTCCGAGGAGACGGACCCGCTCCGGCGCGACGTATCGCAATAGGCGTCCTGCTCGCCACCTTCGGCCTGACCGCTTCGGTCGGCTGTTCGGTCGAGAAGAAATCGGACGACAAGAAGCCCGCCGGCCCGGCCGCGGCCCCGAGCGGCCCCGCCCGCGGCGTCACCGACACCACCGTCAAGCTCGGCGTCGCCGCCACCGACCCGGCCCAGCTCAAGGCCTTCGGCGTGCCCAGCGAGGGCCCGGCGAGCAAGGACCTGTACGCCGCCTGGATCGCCGCGCAGAACAAGCGCGGCGGCGTCCAGGGGCGCACCATCGAACTCGCCTTCCGCCCGTTCCTGCCCACCGGCCCGGCCGAGGCGCAGGCCGCGTGCGTGGAGCTGAGCGAGGACAAGAAGGTGTTCCTGGCCATCGGCATCCTCACCGGGGACACCCCGCTGTGCTTCACCGAGACGCACGGCACGCCGTACCTGGGCCAGTGGGGCCAGTCCGCCGAGCGGGACCGCCGCTCCAAGGCGCCGTTCGTCGCGCTGGAGATGGCCGACGACCGGCAACGGGCCGCCGCCGTTCAGGCATTGCTCGACCAGAAGTTGCTCCAGGGCAAGAAGGTCGCGCTGTACTGGGAGGCGCAGGACGCGGCGGTGACCAAGAACACCGTCAAACCGCTGCTGGACGCGGCCGGCGTCGACATCGTCGTGCAGACCCCGCTCGACGACTACGGCACCGACCAGGCCGCCGGTGACCAGGCGTTGGACACGCTGGTGCAGAAGATGCGCTCGGCCGGTGCCGACACGATCCTCAACACGTCCAACTTCTCCAACCTGATGATCGCGCTGCAACGCGCGAACTGGCTGCCCGAGCAGGTCTACGCGACCTCGGCGCAGGCGCTGAGCCCGGCGGTGGTCAAGACCACCGGGATCAAGCCCGCGACGATGCAGAAGGTGACGGTGGCCGCGCCGTACATCCCGACCAAGGCGGAACTGCTCGCCGATCCTGCGGTCACGGCGTGCGTGGACGAGTACAACGCCGGCGGCGGCGAGCGCTTCGACGCCCCGGCGGCGAGCCGGGAGGCGCTGAGCGCGGTGGCCAACTCGTGCGCCTCGTTCCGGTTGTTCGTCCAGGCCGCCGACGCCGCCGGTCGCGACCTCACGGCCGCGTCCTGGCAGCGCGGCGCCGAGTCGCTGACCAAGCTCTCGCTGCCCGGCATGCCGCTCGCCTCGCTCGCCCCCGGCAAGCACAGCGCCGGCGACGCGGTGGGTGTGTACCGCTGGGACACGACGCAGAACCAGATGCTCCCGGCGGGACCGCCGATCTCCGCCGCGAAGTGACGGCAGCCGGCTCACCCGACACCACGTGAGGGCAGCCGACCCACCCGACACCACGTGACGGCAGCCGACTCACACGACACGAAGTGACGGCACGCGAACCACAAGAAAGGCCGATCACCTATGGACGGCGGCACCGCCGCACCTCAGCGGGACGACACCGCGGGCGAGCCGGGCAACCTGGCGGACCTCGCCGGCGCGATCCTGGACGAATCACCGCGGCCGGCCGGGCGCACCTCGCGCCGCGGCCGGACGTCGCCGCCGGCCACACCCGGCCCGACCACCGTCGCCGACACCGCCGTCCCCGGTGTCGGCGACGGAGCCCGCCCGGCGGCCGGGAAACCGGCCGCCGAGCAATCGACCCTGCGTCAGGGGCTGCGCCGGGGCGGCACGTCCGTGTTCACGGTGCTGCTGATCCTGACCGCGCTCGACGAACTCGAAGGCGCCGCGCTCGCGGTGCTGGCCCCCGACATCCGGGACAGCCTGGGCGTGGGCAACGGCACCATCGTCTTCCTCGGCGTCGCCGCGGGCGCGTTCACCGTGCTCGGCGCGGTGCCGATGGGCTGGATCGCGGACCGCTGCCGGCGTGGTCCGGTGATCGGCATCTCCACCGCGTTCTTCGCCGTGATGGTGTTCCTGTCCGGCTTCGCGACGAACGCGTTCATGTTCTTCTGGACCCGGTTCGGCGCGGGTGTGGCCAAGTCCAACAGCGGTCCCGTGCAGGGGTCGTTGTTGGCCGACACCTATCCGATCGGGATCCGCGGCCGACTCGGCGCCTCGATCGGCGTGTCCGGCCGGCTCTGCGCGGTGCTCAGCCCGCTGGTGGTCGGCGGCATCGCGGCGGCGGTCGGCGGACCGGACGGCTGGCGCTGGGCGTACTACCTGCTCGGCCTGCCGGTGGTGATCTTCGCCGCGTTCGCCTTCTTCCTGCCCGAACCCCCGCGCGGGCAATGGGAGAAGAAGGACACGCTCGGCGAGGTGATCGAGGACGAGAACCCGCCGCCGATCTCGATCGAGGCGGCGTTCGCCCGGCTGGGCCGGATCCGCACGCTCAAGACGGTGATCCTCGCGTTCGCCGCGATGGGCTTCGGCCTGTTCACCACACCGGTGTTGGGCAACCTGTTCCTGGAACAGGAATACGGCCTGGACGCGTTCGACCGGGGCCTGGTGGGCACCGCCGGCGGTATCGGCGGACTCGTGGTGCTGCCGTTCATCGGCCGCTACTACGACCGGCGCTTCCGCGAGGACCCGGCGCAGGCGTTGCGGCTGATCGGGTTGTTGATCGTGCCCTCGGCGTTGTTCGCGCCGCTTCAGTACTTCTCGCCCAACGCGGTGCTCTACACCGTCTTCGGGGTGCCGCAGATCGTGCTGCTGTCCTGTGCGTTCGCGCTGATGGGACCGCTGATGCAGACGATCGTGCCGTATCGACTGCGCGGCCTGGGCACCGCGATGGCGTCCATCTACGTGTTCTTCATCGGCGCCACCGGCGGCGGCCTGGTCTCCGCGCCGCTGATCGACAGCTTCGGCCCGCGCACCGCGGTGCTGATCACGCTGGTGCCGACCACCGTGATCGGCGGCCTGCTGATCATGCGCGGTGCCGGCTACGTGCGCGACGACCTCGCGCTGATCGAGGCGGAACTGCACGAGGAATACCAGGAGCACGAGCGCCGGCAGGCCCGACCGGATCAGGTCCCGGTGCTCCAGCTCAACCACGTGGACTTCTCCTACGGTCAGGTCCAGGTGCTGTTCGACGTCGGTTTCGAGGTACGCCGCGGCGAGGTGTTGGCCCTGCTCGGCACCAACGGCGCGGGCAAATCGACCATCCTGCGCACGATCGCGGGCCTGGCCACGCCCGAACGCGGGGTGATCCGGCTGGGTGGCCGTACGGTCACCTTCGTCGCCCCCGAGCAGCGGGTCCGGCTGGGCATCGTGTCGTTGGCGGGCGGTGCGGGCGTGTTCCCCGGGATGAGCGTGCGGGAGAACCTGGAGATGGGCGCGTACATCCACCGCGCCGATCCCGAGCAGGTGCGGACCCGGATCGAGCGTTCGCTGGGGCTGTTCCCGCAGTTGGTCGAACGGGCCGACGAGCCGGCCTCGGCCCTGTCCGGTGGGCAGCAGCAGATGTTGGCGCTGGCCATGGCGATGTTGCACGACCCCGAGGTGCTGCTGATCGACGAACTCTCGCTCGGCCTGGCGCCGGCGATGGTGGCCGAACTGCTCGCGGTGATCGAGCGGTTGAAGGCCGAGGGCCTCGCGATGATCGTGGTCGAGCAGTCGCTGAACGTGGCGATGTCGATCGCGGATCGGGCGATCTTCCTGGAGAAGGGCCGGATCCGGTTCGAGGGGGCGGCGGCCGACCTGGCCGAACGCGACTTCGTCCGGGCGGTGTTCCTGGGCGGCGACGCGGAGGCCGGTGATCCGGACGGCGCCGCCGGCGGCGGTGCGGTCGTGGAACCGGCCGATCCGGCCGATCCCATCGATCCGACGGGCCCCATCGATCCGACCGACCCCGCCGATTCGGCAGACCCCACGGATTCGGCCGGAAAGGTTGCCGACCATGGCTGACCTGATGACTCGCCAGATCGCCTTCGACGGCCTGGTCAACGGCCTCGCGATCGGCCTGATCGCGCTGGGCATCGTGCTGGTGTACCGGTCCAGCCGGGTGATCAACTTCGCGGTCGGCAACCTCGGGGTGATCGGCGCGGCGCTGCTGCCGCTCGCGGTGATCAACTACGGTGTGCCGTTCTGGGCGGCGCTGATCGGCGCCCTCCTGGTCGGCACGCTCGCCGGCACCATCGTCGAACTCGCGGTGATCCGCCGGTTGTTCCACTCGGCCCGGGTGACCGTACTGATCGCCACCATCGGCGTCGCGCAGGCCTGCGTGGCGGCGGTGCGCGCGCTGCCCGACGTGGACGGCGCGGTCCGGGCGAGCTACCCGGTGGCGATCACCGAACAGTGGGAGATCGCCGGAGTCCGGGTGACCGGCGCCCAGGTCTGTGTCCTGGTCGTGGTCCCGCTCGTGGCCGGCGCGCTGACCTGGTTCCTCGGCCGCACCACCCAGGGCCGCGCGGTCACCGCGTCCGCCGAGAACCCCAACCTGGCCCGTACGGTCGGGATCAGCCCCAAGATCGTGTCCACCGTGGTCTGGACCCTGGCCGGCCTGCTCTCCACCCTCGCGATGATCCTGATCGCCGGCCAGTCCGGCCGGGTCTCCGCCACCGCCGACCTGGGCCCGAACACGATGGTCCGGGCGATGGCCGCCGCGGTCATCGCGGGTCTGACCTCGTTCCGCTGGTCGATGCTGGCCGGGGTGGTGATCGGGGTGCTCCAGGCGGCCGTTCGATTCAACTTCGTCGAACAGACCGGTCTGGTCGACTTCCTGCTGCTGTGTGCGGTGGTCACCGCGGTGTGGGTGCGCGCCCGGCGCGACGCCCGTACGGACGGTCGCGGCGACGTGCGCGCCTTCGCCACCGGCCCGCGCCCGGCCCCGATCCCGGAACGACTGCGCGGCGTGTGGTGGATCCGGCACCTGAACCGACTCGCCCTGGTGCTACCGCTCCTGGTCGCGGTGCTGCTGCCGCTGGTGGTCACCCAGGCATCGCGGCACCTGCTCTACGGCACCATCCTGGCGTTCGCGATCTGCGCCTGCTCGCTCACCGTGCTCACCGGCTGGGCCGGCCAACTCTCGCTCGGCCAGATGGCGTTCGCCGGTCTGGGCGCGCTGACCACGGCCGCGCTCACCCGGGGCCTCTCGATCGACATCGGCGCAGACCGTACGATCGCCTTCCAGGCCCTGCCGTTCGCGCTCTCCGCGCTGATCGCCGCACTGGTCACGGCCGCGCTGGCGGCGATCGTCGGCGCCGGCGCGCTGCGGGTGGACGGCATGCTGCTCGCGGTCAGCACCTTCGCACTCGGCGTCGCGGCGGCCGGCTACCTCTACCGGCGGCCGTTCCTCACCGACGGCAACGCGTCCTCGGTGCCGCTGCCCCGAGGGGACCTGTTCGGCCTCGACCTGTCCGACGAACGCACCTACTACTACGTGCTGTTGGTCGTGTTGATCGTGGTGCTGGCGCTGATCGCCCGGCTGCGCGCACACGGCACCGGGCGGCGCACCATCGCGGTCCGCGACAATCCGGAGGCGGCCGCCGCCTGTACCGTCGCGCCGCTGCGCACCAAGGTCACCGCGTTCGCGCTGTCCGGGGCGATCGCCGGCCTCGGCGGCGCGCTGCTCGCGGGCAGCGTGCAGAGCGTGCCGCTGACCGAACGGTTCTTCCAGGTCTCGGATTCGCTGACCCTGGTCGCGATCGTGGTGATCGGCGGCCTGGGTTCCACCGTCGGCCCGGTGATCGGGTCGGTGTGGGTGGTCGGACTGCCCGCCTTCTTCCCCGGCAACTCGCTCGTGCCGATCTTCGCCTCCAGCATCGGACTGCTGGTCCTGCTGCTGTACTTCCCGGGCGGACTGACCCAGATCGCGAACGCGGCACGCGCGGCGCTGCTGCGCTGGGCCGAAGGGCGGTTGCCGGCGGAGCCCGAGCCGTCGACGTCCGCGCCGAAACCGGAACGTCCTCTACGAGTTCGCGAGCGCACCCAGACACCGACGGCCTCGGCCGACGCTCCGGTGCTGCGCACCCGCGAGGTGTCGGTGCGCTACGGCGGCAACACGGCGGTGGACTCCGTGTCGATCCAGGTGCGCCCCGGCGAGATCCTCGGCCTGATCGGCACCAACGGCGCGGGCAAGTCCACCCTGCTCAACGCGATCGGCGGATTCGCACCGGCCACCGGCACCGTCGAACTGCTCGGACAGGACGTCTCGCGCCGGGCCCCGGCCAAGCGAGCCGCCCTCGGCCTGGGGCGCACCTTCCAGGCGGCCCGCCTGTTCCCCGAACTCACGGTGCGGGAGACGGTGTTGGTCGCACTGGAGGCGCGCCGCCGGTCCGGCCTGCTGTCCACCGCGCTGCTCCTGCCCGCCGCCACGCGCGCCGAACGCCACCGCCGGACCGAGGCCGCCGACCTGATCGACCTGGTCGGCTTGGGCCGCTACGCGGACACCCCCGTCGCGCAACTGTCCACCGGCACCCGGCGGATCGTCGAACTGGCCAACCTGATCGCACTGGACGCGCGGGTGTTGTGCCTGGACGAGCCGACCGCCGGTGTCGCACAACGCGAGACCGAGGCCCTGGGCCCGCTGTTGTTGCGGCTGCGCCGGGAACTGGACGCCGCGATGATCGTGATCGAGCACGACATGCCGTTCATGATGTCGATCAGCGACCGGCTGTACTGCCTGGGCGCCGGGCGGGTGATCAGCGAGGGCACACCGGAACAGGTGCGCACCGACCCGGCCGTGATCGCCGGCTACCTCGGCACCGACACCCGCGCGATCGACCGGTCGGGTGCGGCCACGGCGGCCGTCCGCGACACCCAAACGTCATCCGGGGCCGAGTCCGGCTCCGGCTCCGGCCCGGGCTCCGGGGGCGGCCCCGAGTCCGCCCCCGCCCGCTCGCACCCCATGCCCGACCCCGTGATGGAGAGCTGACCCATGCCCCTGGACCCGCCGATTCAGCGCATCATCGACCTGTTGGCCGCCCACCGCGACACCAACGAGCCGCCCGGCACCCTGGAGGAGCGGCGCAAGCTCGCGAACGCGACCATGCGACTGGCGTTCACCGGCCGGCCCGACGACGTCACCGCCACCGATCACCTGGTGCCGGTCGCGGACGGCGAGATCACCGTACGCATCCTGCGACCGGCCGGACTGCCCGCCGCCGCACCGGTGTTCTACTTCATCCACGGTGGCGGCTGGTTCCAGGGCGACCTGGACACCGCCGAGGTCGAACTCGGGCCGATCACCTCGACGGTGCCGTGCGCGGTGGCCCTGGTCGACTACCGCCTCGCCCCCGAACATCCCTATCCGGTACCGCTGGAGGACTGTGTCGCGGGATACGCGTGGTTGCACGCCAACCACGCCGAACTCGGCCTGGACCCCGAACGCGTCGTCGTCGGCGGGTGCAGCGCGGGCGGCAACCTGGCCGCCGCGCTGTGCCTGATCGCCCGCGACCGGGAACTGCCGATGCCGCGCGCCCAGTTGCTCGACGTCCCGTGCCTGGACCTGACCGAAATGGACACCGACGGCGACCCCGAGTCGATCCTCGACTTCGGCGGCCTGACGCCCGAGGCGTGCAACGAGTTCTTCGGCCTCTACCTGGCCGGGGTCACCGACCCGCGCGATCCCAGGGTCTCGCCGATGTTCGAGCCCGACCTGAGCGGACTGCCGCCGGCCGTGATCACCGTCGCCGAATACGACCCGGTCCGTGACCAGGGCGAACGCTACCTGACCCGGCTGCACGAAGCCGGCGTCCCGGGCGCGGCCTTCCGGGTGCTGGCCCACCTGCACGGCGGCTGGGTCATTCCCGGCACCGTCACCCACGCCCTCGTCGGCGACCTCCGCGCCGCCTCCGTGCGGCGCGCCCTCAGCGGGACGCTCGCGCCCTGACCGGGACATTCACGTCCCCTCCGGACCCGAAGCGACCCACGCACAGGTCCCATCCCTCCCTTTCCCTGCCATCCCATCCGTCCCTTCCATCCCTTTCCGTTCCTCCCGACGCACGTTGCGCCACCGTCCCCTTGTCTTGCGTGATCCTTGGAGGTCAGGGTGTCCGTCCACATACCCGTCCATATCCCCCGACAGAGAACAGCACGCAGAGCGGCCCGCCGACGCATCGGCGTGGCCCTCGCCTCGACCCTCGCCCTGCTCGCCGCGCTGTTCGGCGCGGTCCCGGCGAGTTCGACCACCGCCGCCGCGACACCGCTCGTGCAGGGCAGCGTCGCGCAGTACGGCATCGCCAAGCAGCAGAACCTGCCGGTCACCATGTCCGACGGCACGGTCCTGCGGGTCGACGTCTACACCCCGGCCACCGCCGGCACCACCACGCCCGCCACCGGCTCGTTCCCGGTGCTGCTGACCCAGACCCCGTACGGCAAGGGCTCCACCGAGGCCGAGCTGTCCTGGTTCGTGCAGCGCGGCTACATCGCGATCGCCGCGGACGTGCGCGGCACCGGCACCTCCAACGGCTCGTGGTCGCCGTGGGCGCCCAAGGAGGGCCAGGACGGCGCCGAACTCGTGGCCTGGGCGGCCCAGGTGCCGCACTCCGACGGCAAGGTCGGCCTCACCGGCGGCTCCTACGCCGGCATCAACCAGATCATGACCGCCTCGTCCATCGGCCCGAACTCGCCGATCAAGGCGATCTTCCCGCTGGTGGCCGGCAACGACCTCTACCGTGAACTGGCCACGATGGGCGGCATCCCCGATGCCGAGTTCATGTCCTTCTGGCTGACCTACACCGGCATCTCGCACATGACCGCGCCGCTGGCCGAGGCACTGCGCGAGGGCTCGACGCAAAACATCCTGGACACCCTGGCCCTGGAGCTGCAACACCTGGGCGGTGTCGCCTCGGCCAACCTGCCGATCCTGACCGGCCTGCTCGGCGGTGGCGAACAGGCCTACGACGGTTCGTTCTGGCAGCAGCGCCGACCGGCGGACATGCTCGCGAACGTGGTCGCCAACGGCGTGCCCGCGTTCCTGGTCGGCGGTTGGTACGACCTGTTCCAGCGCGGCGCGTTGATGAACTACGCCGGTCTGCAGAACGCCTGGGCGGGCCGCCCGGTGGGCGCGCCGATGATCGCCGGCCAGCCGGTCACCGACCGCTACCAGCTCCTGATGGGCCCGTGGTACCACGACCCGCGTCAGGACCCGACCCTGGACCTGCCGGCCCTACAACTGCGCTGGTACGACAAGTGGTTGAAGGGCATCGACACCGGCATCACCGGTGGCGCCAACCCGCTGCACGTCAAGGAACTGGGCAGCAACCGCTGGCTGGACACCCGCAACTACCCCTTCACCGGCGCCGACCCCACCCGCCTCTACCTGGACAAGGGCCGCACCGGCAGCGCCTCGGCCTCCACGAACGACGGCCTGCTCACCCCGACCGCGCCCACCGGCAACAACAGCGAGTGGATCAGCTGGACCGCCAACAACAGCCCGTGCACCCGCTCGACCGCACAGTGGCTCGGCGGCTTCATCAAGGATCCCGCCTGCACCGACAGCAACACGGCGCGCGAGACCGGCCCGGGCTCGCTCGTCTACACCACCGCCCCGCTGACCGAGACCAAGGTGCTCGCCGGCCCGATCGGCGCGACCTTGTACGCGCAGTCCAACACCCCCGAGACGCACTGGGTGGTCACCGTCACCGACGTGGCCCCCGACGGCTCCTCGGTCCCGCTCAGCTCCGGCTCCCTGGCGGGCTCGCACCGCGCCCTGGACCCGGCGCGCACCTGGTACGCCCCCGACG
>NZ_JBHZAV010000059.1:0-53629 GCF_042754445.1 Embleya sp. NPDC059213 | reverse complement strand
CACGTACCGCCGTCCTCGGACGGCGGTACGTGGGCGCGGGGGTGTCCTGCTCGGTCAGGCCGGGGTCTCGGCCATCCCCGCGGACAGCGTCGTCCCGTCGATCGGGTCGATCAGCAGGAACGAGCCCGTGCGCCGGGAACGCGCGTACGGATCGAGGACGACCGGCTCGACGGTGCGCAGCACGACCGTGCCGATGTCGTTGGCGACGAGTTCACCGGGGGAGGGCCGGTGTGCGAGGTCGTCGAGGTTCAGCCGCGAGGGGATCTCCTCGACGATCGCCCGCACCGTCCTGGTGGTGTGCCGCAGCAGCACCCGTTGGCCCGGCGTCAGCGGCCGTTCGTGCAGGTGGCAGACGGTGCCCCGAACGTCGCGGGTGGGGGCGGGCGCGGTGTCCTCGGGGGCGAGCAGATCGCCGCGGGAGACGTCCAGGTCGTCGGCCAGCCGGACGGTCACCGATTGCGGCGCCCACGCGGTGGCCACCGGTTCGCCGAGAGCGTCGATGCCCTCGACGGTGCTGACGCCGCCGGACGGCAGCGTGCTGACCCGGTCGCCCACCCGCAGCACGCCGGAGGCGATCTGGCCCGCGTAGCCCCGGTAGTCCGGGAGCTCGGCGGTCTGCGGACGGATCACGTACTGGACCGGGAAGCGTGTCGGGTCGCCGTCCGGGTCCCGGGTCACCGGTACCGTCTCCAGGTGTTCGAGCAGGGTCGGCCCGCTGTACCAGTGCATCGCCTCGCTCGGCTCCACCACGTTGTCCCCGGTCAGCGCGGAGACCGGGATCGCGGTGACCCGGGCCACCCCGAGCGCGGCGCAGTAGGCGCCGAACTCGTCGGCGATGCCCGCGAAGACGGTCTCGGACCAGTCCACCAGGTCCATCTTGTTGACCGCGAGCACCACGTGCCGGACTCGCAACAACGCGGCCACGGCGGCGTGTCGCCGGGTCTGTTCGACCACGCCGTGGCGCGCGTCGACGAGCACCGCGGCCAGCTCGGCGGTGGACGCCCCGGTGACCATGTTGCGGGTGTACTGCACGTGCCCGGGAGTGTCGGCGAGGATGAACCGGCGGCGGGGCGTGGCGAAGTAGCGATAGGCCACGTCGATCGTGATGCCCTGCTCACGCTCGGCCCGCAGGCCGTCGGTGAGCAGGGCCAGATCGGGTGTGTGCCGCCCCCGGTCGCAGGAGGCCCGCTCGACCGCTTCCAGTTGATCGGCCAGGATCGACTTGGAGTCGTGCAGGAGTCGGCCCACCAGGGTGGACTTGCCGTCGTCCACGGAGCCGGCGGTGGCGAAGCGCAGTGTGTCGACGTTCATCAGAAGTAGCCCTCTCGCTTGCGGTCCTCCATCGCGGCCTCGGACATCCTGTCGTCGGCCCGGGTGGCGCCCCGCTCGGTCAGGCGGGACGCGGTGATCTCGTCGACGACCTTCTCGACGGTGTCGGCGTCGGAGTCCACCGCGCCGGTACAGGACATGTCGCCGACCGTGCGGTAGCGCACGCGCCGGCGCTCGGTCGGCTCGTCCTCGCCCGGGCCGCCCCAGTCGCCCCGCGTCAGCCACATGCCGGCTCGGCGGAAGACCTCGCGCTCGTGCGCGTAGTAGACGGCCGGGAGTTCGATGCGTTCCCGGGCGATGTACTGCCAGATGTCCAGCTCGGTCCAATTGGAGAGCGGGAAGACCCGCACGTGCTCGCCCGGCGCGTGCCGCCCGTTGTAGAGCTGCCACAACTCCGGCCGTTGCCGACGCGGATCCCAGCCGCCGAACTCGTCGCGCAGCGAGAACACCCGCTCCTTGGCCCGGGCCTTCTCCTCGTCCCGCCGGCCGCCGCCGAACACCGCGTCGAAGCCGTGCCGTTCGATCGCGTCGAGCAACGGCACGGTCTGGAGCGGATTACGGGTGCCGTCCGCACGCTCGCGCAGTTCGCCGGCGTCGATGAACTCCTGGACGGACACCACGTGCAGGCGCAGTCCGTGGCGGGCCGCCGTGCGGTCGCGGTACTCCAGCACCTCGGGGAAGTTGTGGCCGGTGTCCACGTGCAGCAGCGCGAACGGGGGCACTCCCGGCGCGAAGGCCTTGAGCGCGAGGTGCAGCATCACGATGGAGTCCTTGCCGCCGGAGAACAGGATCACCGGCCGCTCGAACTCCCCGGCCACCTCGCGCAGGATGTGCACCGCCTCGGACTCCATCGCCTCCAGGTGCGCGAACGGATACCCGTTGTCGGTGCCGTCGGCGCGGTTCGCCGCGACGGTCATGCCGATCCCTCCTCGATGAGCAGTGCGCGCAGCGTCGCCGCGGCCTCGGATCCGTGCGCCGGGTCCGCCGCGGTCGACGGTCCGGTCGAGTCCGCGTCGGCGCCCACCCGCACCTCCAGGTAGCGGGTCCCGCTCTCCAGGTGCCAGGCCCGCACCCGGGCCCGGGTCGCCGCGTCGGGGGCGGGCACCGTCACCAGCACGGTGGTGCCGTTGCGGGCCAGGACGTGTGCGACTCGGCCGATCCGCAACGCCTGCCCTCGGCGATCGGCGCCGGAGGGCGTCGGGTCGGTGCCGACGACGCGGTCCAGGGCGGCATCGCTCAGGATCTCCACCCGACGGTGGGCGCGCCGCAACGAGCGGGCCGCGGCTCGGGCGAGCCGGTCCCGGTCCGCGCCGGGCGGCCCGGTGAGCCAGACGGTCGCACCCGGCCGGCAGGTGCAGTACGCGGGTGTGGTCACGACGCACACCACGCTCGGACGGCGGCGGTCAGGATCGTGCCCGCCGCGCGGAACTCCGCCGCGTCCAGCCGTTCGTGCGGGGTGTGGTCCAGCTTGGAGTCTCCCGGGCCGTAGGCGACCATGGGGATGTCGTGCCAGGTGGTGGCCAGTGTGTTCATGTCGCTGCTGCCCTTCTTGAGCAGGAATCGCGGCGTGGTCCCGGCGGCGCGGAACGCGCGTTGGAAGAGCTTCACCAGCGGGCTGGAGCGCGTGGTGGACACCCCCGGGGTGGCCCGGACCACCTCCAGCGCGATCGGCGCCAACGGCAGTGCGCGCAGCGCCGCGAGCAGGTCGTCCACGGCCAGGCCCGGCGGCACGCGCACGTCCACCGTCGCCTCGCCGCGTTGTACGTCGCCGCGGTTGAGCGCGTGGACGCCCAGCACCGCGGTGAGCGCGTCGGGGTTCAGTCGTTCCACCTCGGCGCGGACCGCCCGCAGTCCCTCGACCATGCGATCACCGGCCGTGCGTACACCCTTTCCGGCGGTGTGTTCGGTGTGTTCGGACATGCTCAGCCGCAGCTTGACCAGGCCGTAGTAGCCGATGGTGAGCGCGCCCGCGCCGCTGGGTTCGCCGATCACGACCGCGTCGGCGGGGTAGTGGTCGCGGGCGTGGAAGGCGCCGGCGCCGGTGATCTCCTCCTGCACGGCGCCGATCACGCGCACCTGCGCGTCGTTCGGCACTTCCAGGTCGGCCAACGTACGCAGGTAGGTCACCAGGCTCGCCTTGGCGTCCACGCAGCCGCGCCCGGTGAGCACGTCGCCGTCCCAGCGCACCGGCCAGCGGTGCGGCACGGTGTCCAGGTGGCCGAGCAGCAGCAGTCGGCGCGGGCCGGTGCCGCGCGTGGCCACCAGGTTGCCGGCCGTGTCGATCCGGGCATCGAGATCGTGAGCCGCGCACCAGCCGGCGAGATACTCGGCGAGTTCACGTTCGTCGTGCGAGACCGAGGACAACTCCACTGCCCGGGACAGGAGTTCGAGGTCGGGGTCGGGCGCGGGGGCACGCCAGAACCGGGTCGCGCGGGTGGTGTCGAGGGTGTGCGGACCGGTGATCGCCACGTCGCAGGTGCCGCCGAGGGCGATCTCCGCGGCCCGGACCTTGTGCCGCATCCGGCCACGCGCGTAGCGCTGTCCCTGTCCGGGCAACAGGTCGCGCAGCGTGCCGGTCCCCGCCTCGGGGTCGGCCAGCAGTCCGGCCGTGCCGGTGACCAGGCGCAGGTGGTCGGCGTCCAGGGCCCTCGCCGCCTCGGCGGCCAACACGTCGGCGTCCACGTTCAGCGCCACGCCCCCGTCGGCATCGGCGACCGGCGGGGACAGGCACACCACGTCGAAGGTGGCCAACAAATCCGTCAGGCGCGCCGTGTCGACCCCGCTCACGCGTCCCACGCGCTGATCGCGGACCACCCGGGTGCGGCCGTCCTCGACCACCCGCAGGGGGCCCACGGCGGTGGCGTGCACGAGGCCGGCGGTGCGGGCCGGGGCGGCGAACACCGACAGGCCGCGTCGGGTCAGCGCCTCGTCCACGCGCGGCAGCGTGAGCTGTTCGTAGGCGGCCAGCAGGTGCGGCAGCTCGGCGGGCGGACAGTAGCGCACGGTATCGCCCGAGCGCAGCGTCAACATCCGCACGTCGCGTCCGATCCGGGCGTAGTGCTCGGTGATGCCGGCCGCGCCGCCGGCGATCACCAGCAGCCGGGCCCCACGACGGCGCAGCGCGAGGATCTCGTCGTAGAGCGATTCGTGCGCGAGCGTCGCGCTGCCCAGCTTGAGCACGTACAGGGCGGCGTCGCGCGCGCGGGTGCTCCCGCTCGGTGCGGCGGACATGCGAGGACTCCTTCGGTGGGTCGGCACGCGTGTGGCCACGCGCGGGGGTCGATCACGTCACGAGGCCCGGGCCCGGTCCCGGCGCCGGGCCGCGGCGGTGCCGGTGTACAGCGAGCCCAGCGCGGCGACCGCGGCCAACAGGAAGGTCGCGGTGTAGCCGACCTCGGCGAGCAGCCCGCCGACCAGCCCGGCGAGGCCGACCGCGAGGTCGAAGAACGAGGAGATGGCGCCCAGTACCGCGCCGCGTTCGGATTCCGGCGGGGTGTCGATCGCGATCATCGCCAGCGCCGGATACAGCAGGGTGAAGCCGCCGCCGGCGATCAGCGCGCCGGCCGCCGCGACCCACAACGTCGCGGCGAACGCGATCAGCACCAGGCCGAGCGCCTCCACGCACGCGGACACCACGATCACCGGCAGCGCGCCGACCCGATCGGGCACCCGCCCCGCGACCACCCGCACGCCCACATACGCCGCGCTGAACACGCTGATCAGCAGCGAACCGTTGCCGATCCCGCGGTCCGTCAACGCCAGCGCCCCGAAGCTCGCCACCGCCGCGTATCCGAACGCGCCGAAGCCGAGCGAGAGGCCGGGCAGGATCGCGGCGCGCGGCAACAACCGGGCGGACGCCGCGACACCTCGGCGGGTGTCGTCGGGCAGTCGGATCAGCACCGCGACGGCGACGGCGGGCAACACGGCGGCGACCGTCCACACCGCGCCGTACGAGCCGGTCCGGTACGACACTTCGCCCACCGCCGGTCCCACCGCCAGGCCCGCCCACATCGCCAGTCCGTAGAACCCGACCACCTGGCCGCGCCGGTCGACCGGGGTCAGGGCCACCGTCCACACCGATCCGGCGGTGAACAGCAGGGCCTCGCCGACACCGAGCACGAACCGGGCCGCAAGCAACCCGAACAGGGTCGGCGGCAGCGCGTACAGCCCGCCCACCAGCACGATCAGCGCCGCGCCGAGCGTCATCACCGGGCGGCAGCCGCGTTGTTGGGCCAGCCGCCCGGCGTACGGCCGCACCAGCAGGGCCACCACGCCCGAGACCGTGAACGCGACGCCGACCTCGAAGGGTGAGCCGTGCAGTTCCCGGGTGACCAGTCGAGGGATGAGCGTGATCGCCGCGCCGATCGCGACGAAGGAGGTGAACAGGGCGAGCAGGACGCCGGCGAAGGTGCGCGCCCAGGGTTGCGCCGACCGGGCGCGGGTGCCGGCGGTATCCGCCCCGGGCCCGGACGCGGGCGCCGACATCAGCCGATTCCCCGCGAGTTGCCGCCGTCCACCACCACGACCGAGCCGGTGACGTACCCGGCCTGCTCGGCGGCCAGGAAGCAGACCAACGCGCCGAGGTCCTCGGCCCGGCCGATCCGGCCCAGCGGAATGTCCCGGGCGACCTCGGCGAGCCGTTCCTCGACCCGGTCGCCGTACTGCACGTCCAGGATGGGTGTCCGGTGGAAACCGGGGGCCAGCACGTTCACGGTCACCCCGGCCGCGCCGAACGTGTGCACCAGGCCCTTGGCGAAGCCGAGCACCCCGAGCCGGGCCACCGAGGAGAGCCCGCTGCCGGGGTGGGGTTGGCGCACCGACTCCGAGGTGATCATCACGATCCGGCCCCAGCCCGCCGCGGTCAGGTACGGCGCCGCGGCGAGCGCGAGCGACACGTGCGGGAGCAGGTTGCCGTCGACCGCCTGTCGGTACTGCGCGACGGTGAAGCTCTCCACCGGGCCGAACGGCACACCGCCGGAGTTGCTCACCACG
This sequence comes from Embleya sp. NPDC059213, assembly GCF_042754445.1. Lineage (NCBI taxonomy): Bacteria > Bacillati > Actinomycetota > Actinomycetes > Kitasatosporales > Streptomycetaceae > Embleya > Embleya sp. NPDC059213. Next base: position 47,308 of record NZ_JBHZAV010000059.1, on the reverse strand, counting down.
ATGTGCAGGGCACCGAACTCCTCGGCGGTGCGCCGGACCCAGCCCGCGGCGGCCTCCTCGTCGCGCAGATCGATCGAGTCGGCCAGCACCCGGCCCTTGCCGCACGCGTCGATCTCCTCCCGGGCGCGGGCCAGTTTGTCCGGGTCCCGTCCGCAGATCGACACGTCGGCGCCCTCCGCGGCCAGCGCACGCGCGACGGCGAGACCGATCCCGCTGCCGGCCGCGGCGACGAGCGCGGCGCGGCCATCGAGTCCCAGATCCACGGTCGGCTCCTATCGTTGCTCGGCGGCGGTCGCCGGGACCGGCTCCGCCGGTGCCTTCGTCGGGTGCGCCCGATCGCCGTGCCCGGGCAGCAGGGGATAGCCGTAGCGGCGCAGCAGCGGCGCGGTCAGTGCGGTGACGGTGGCCCGGTCGCGCGGAGCCAGTTCGGTGCGCCACCGCTCGTCGGGACGGATCTCGGTGAGGCCCTGCCGCAGTCGATCCGGGTTGCCGGTGACGGTGTGGTTGCCGCCCAGGTGCACCCGGCCCCGTGCGTCGACCGGCGGCTCGTCGTCGAGTCCGGCGAAGCGCAGCACGTCGGTGAGTACGTCCGCGGGCCGCGCGCACAGGTCCTCGTGGCGCACCCGCAGGTAGCGGCCCACGGCGGTGGCACCGACCAGTTCGGACGCCAGGTTGAAGGCGTTCCAGTAGCCACTGCTGCGGACCGGGCTCATCGGGTCGATGTACTGCTTGGCCCGCCGATAGGACAGCGCGGTGGCCCGGGGGTCGCGCACGATGTGCAGGACGCGCACGTCCAGGTCGCGGTGGCCGAGCAACGCGGCCGCCTCCGCCGGATACTTCGAGCCGTCCACGATCAGCCGGCCGGCGCCCTCGTCGACGAGCCGGCGATGGATGCGCGCGGTGCGGTCCAGGAGTTCGTCCACTCCCGGGGCCGCGGGCACCTGTCCGCGGGCCTCGGCGAGCCGGGTGCGGACGTGCCGGGTGCGCAGCAGCGCGTGTTGTCGCATGGCCGTGCGTCGCGCGGTCGCCTCCGGCCCGGTGCCGTCGCTCTCCTCCAGCACACCCGACCACAGCGGGCACGTGCGCAGGCTCGCGCCGCAGCCGCAGGTCGAGTTGCTGCCCCGGCCCAGCACGCCGTTGCGCCACAGGTAGTGCAGTTCGCCCACGTGCCGGACTTCGGGCAGTTCGCCCAGGATGTTGCCCAGGAGCGTGCTGCCGCTGCGCATCCAGCCGGTGATGTACAACACGCGTGGGGATCGGTCGGCCATCGCGAGCACACTCCTTTCTCAGTCGCGGGTGAGCAGCAGGAAGTGCTGGGGTAGGTGAACGGCCAGGCCCACGCGGGTGGTTGCCTGTACCACGTCGCCGCCGTCGGGTCCGACGCCGCGACGCAGCGCGAGCGCGGCCACGTCCGGGACGAGCAGGGTCGCGGCGGCGCGGAAGTCGCCGAGCAGTACCCGGTCGCGCGGGATCATCCGGGTCCGGGAGATGGTCACGCCCGCTCGGGCCAGCAGGTCCAGCGTGCCGGTCTTGACCAACTCCCAGTAGGTGAACGGGTGTACGACGATGCCGTCGCACGAACCACCGGTCTCCTCGACCTCGGCGGCGGCGCCGGTCAGGTCCTCGGCCAGGTTCGCGCCGAGCCGGCCCTGCCGGCTCTCGGGCAGCGTGAGCAGGCCGGGAATCGCCTTGTCCTCGCTGCCGTGCAGCAACGTCTCGTTCTCCACCACGGACAGCCGGACCAGCACGCGGTAGTCCACGAAGGACGCGAGCAGCGCGGGCTCGTCGAGCAGCCCGCGGGGGAGCGGTACGGACACCGTCAGGTCGGTGAGTTCGGCCTGCTCCAGGCGGGGCACGAAGGCCCCTTCGGGGGTGCTGCGATAGGAGGTGCCGGCCGCGGCGCGCGTGCGGGCGGGCGGCTCGTGCACGTACGGCACCCGACGGTCGGGCACCGACGCGCTCTTGAGCAGGTGCCGCACCGCGTAGCGCGGTCGGGTCGCGAACAGCGGGAAGACCGCGGGCAGATGGGCCCGGAACGGGACCACCCGATCCTCGGCGGCGGGCACGCCGCCCATCGCCCAGGCGAATTCCTCGCCGGGACTGCGGGTGCGCAGCCCGGGGTCGGCGAGCGTGACCCGGACTCCCTGCTCGACGGCGGGCGCGGCGGCGGCTCCCTGCATGGCGACTCCTCGGCTGGATTCGAACTCGGGAAGGTGCCCGAGTAATCGACATTAGGCGCGATCTCCACCGCAGGGGGTCGCCGTCGAACGCGTGTTTTTATGACCCGGATAAGTGCGCGTGATTCCTCCGGAAACGCGGGCCGGTGCATACTCGACGAAATGGCCGTCGGCGCCGCGTCGGCAAACGCCCGGTTTTGTGGTGTCGGTCCCCACCGAATGCCCGTTTGCCCGTATGCGCATCGCGCACGACGCACGTCGTCTGCCCGCTCGGCGCCGGATCATGCCACGCGATGGCATATTCGCATTCGGCCGTGAAAACTTCATGCCGAAGACGTGAAACGTACCGTGGAACGGCCTGCCGGCGCCCCGTAGGCTGGTTTCGGCCGGCCATACGACGCCGAAGGCACGGAAGCCGGTGGGGTGCAATGTGTCAGGTTTATAGATCTTGTTGCCGCACAGCATCACCTTGGCCCCGTTGCCACCCGAGCGTCAGGTGTGTGGCAAGACCCTTCATGGATGTGAGTGGAGAATGCATCACGACCTGCAAGTCAATCGACTGAGGGCTCTGTTGACCGTGGTCGACCTCGGCGGTTTCCGCCGGGCCGCGGAGGCTCTGCACATCACCCAGCCCGCCGTCAGCCAGCAGATCCGGCAGCTCAACGGTCTGATCAAGGGTCCGATCTTCACCTCGACCGGGCGCAACCTGCGGCTCAGCCCGCAGGGCGAGGAACTCCTCGGCTATGCCCGGCGGATCGTCGCGCTCAACGACGAGGCGGTGGAGCGTTTCGTACCGGCCACCGGGCACGAACGGCTCTCCATCGGGATCGTCAATCAACTCGCCGAGGCTTTACCGGAGTTCCTTCGGCTGGTCACCCGCAGGTTGCCGCAGGCGCAGGTGAGTGTGCGCACCGGCCTGAGCGAGGTGTTGGAGACCCAGGTGGCCACCGAGCAACTCGACCTGGCGCTGCTCCTGCAGACCCGCTCGGACGTAACGGTCGCCACCAGTCGCGGACTCGGCCACCTGCGGATGGACTGGTTCGGCCAGCCGGCGCACGGTGAGAACGCCGCGCTGCCGCTGACCCTGTTCACCGAGCCGTGCACCATGCGCGCCCGGATCGTGGACGCGCTGGACGCCTGCGACGTGCCGTGGCGGATCTCCTACGAGGGCCCCGAGTTGGTCGGCCTGCGCGCGGCGGCGAAGGCCGGTCTGGGGGTCGCGTGCCTGGTGGCCAACGGGGACGAATTGTGGGACCTGCCCAAGGCGGTGCGTCCCGGGCTGCCCGCCCCGCCCGGACCGTTGCCGGTGACGATGGCCTTTCCCTCCGCTCTGGCTCCCTCGAACCTGCCGGCCATCGCGGAGAAGGCCTTTCGTCGGGCTCTGCTCGGCTATCCGTTCGTGGACGCCCCGCCCGCCCCGGAGCCGGGCCGCGCGGACCGCGGCGACGCCGGCCGGATGCTCGCGCACCGGTAGCCGGCCCCGTGCCGCGACCGGGACGAAAGCCCGGGGCGGGCGCGGCCCCGCCGGGTTTCACCGATGGCCGGCTAACCGCGGCAGGCGGCCGCCGCGCCGACGTCGCCGCCGTGCGCGTCGAAGACCAGACCGGTGACGGGCGCGGCCCGCTCGCTCGCCAGATACGCGGCCAACGCGCCGAACTCGGCGCGCTCCCGGCCGCCTTCGCCGCGGATGCGGTCGGCCACCCGAGCGATCTCGGAAGCTGCCCCGGGATCGCCCCACAACCGGGGGCCGGCACCGGGCCCCGCGCCCGGCACCAGCACGTTGGCCGTCACGCCGGTGCCGTCCAGAGTGTCCACCAATCCGCGCAGATAGCCGATCAGGCCCATCCGGGCGAGGCCGGACAATCCCTCGCGCCCGTGCGGGCGACGCGTCCTCGCCGGCGCGATCAGCAACAATCGGCCCCAGCCGCCGCGCTTGACGATGGGCAGCGCGGCCAGCGTCGCGCTCACGTGCGGCAGCAGGTTCGCGTCGATCGCCGCGCGATAGTCGGCCAGCCGGAACCCGTCCACCGGACCGGGCGTGATCGGGCCGGAGTTGGTCACCACGATGTCCAGACCGCCGAAGTTGTCGGCGGTGCGGCGTACCCATTCGGCGACCGCGCAAGGATCGTAGGGGTCCACCGGCATGCTCAGCACGTCGCCCGGCCCCAGCGCGTTGACCTCGACATGTGCGCGGGCCAGCCGGTGCGGGTCCCGGTCGCAGATCGACACGTGCGCGCCCCGCACGGCGAGGCCCTTGGCCGCGGCCAGGCCCACACCGGCGCTCGACGCCACGACCATGGCGACACGGTCTCGCGGTCGAACAATCATGATCGGGCCTTTCGGTGTCATTCTTGCGGCGGCGAATCGCCGAGGCGATTCCATCCGGGAAATACTAATCGCGAAACGACCGGTTGTACCGGAGCCGGCAAGCAGGGCTGCTTATGCGAAAATCCCTCCCGGTTATGACGGGTCGACCATAAGGGTTCGCTTTCGGTTCGATCAGATTTCCTCATTGGCATTTACCGGGGAAATCGCGTTACGGTTTATCAGTGGCAACCAGCCGCCCGGGTCGAGATCGCCCGGATTTCACCGCCACAGTCGGAGGTCGAACCCATGCAGCAGGCCGTGCACGCCCCCGAGTGTCCCGAATGTGCGACGACGGTGACGCTCGACGAGGACGCCAGGGTGAGCGAGATCATCGAGTGCGTGGACTGCCGGAGCGAGTTGGAGATCGCGTCCGTGGAGCCGCCGAAGGTCGAGCTCGCGCCCGAGGTCGAAGAGGACTGGGGCGAATAGTCGGAATCGGAGGGAGGGATTCGGTCGATGACTTCGATCCGATCAGCGGTGAACCGGTCGGCGACAACGACGCCGGCCGCGTCCCCGCGTCTCGCCGTGCTCGCGTCCCGGGTGCGGTTCGAGGAGAAGAGCATCATGACCGCCCTCGACCGACGCGGGATCGCGTTCGAACACCTCGATCCCCGCACGCTGTTCGTCGCGAGCGGCACGTCGTACACCGGTCCCCGGCTGGTCCTCAACCGCGAGGTCGGGCACTTCCGGGCCCTGTACGCGGCGAGCGCGCTCGAATCGGTGGGGGTGACGGTGGTCAACAGCGCCGCCGCCACCCACCTCGCCGGCGACAAGTGGCACACCTCGGCGGCCCTGCTCCGACACGGGCTGCCCACGCCCAGGACCGCGCTGGCGATCACGCCCGACGCGGCCCTGGCCGCGCTCGAGGAGATCGGATATCCGGCCGTGCTCAAACCGCTCGTCGGCTCCTGGGGGCGACTGGTCACCCGGGTCACCGACTCGACGATGGCCGGCGCCGTGCTCGAACACATCGCCGCGATGCCCTCCCCGCAGTCGCACGTGGTCTACGTGCAGGAGCAGGTCGCCAAGGCCGATCGCGACATCCGGATCCTGGTCGTGGCCGGCCGAGCGCTCGGCGGTACGTACCGCCGAAGCACCGAATGGCGCACCAACGTGGCGCGCGGCGCGGTGAGCGAACCCCTGGCGCCGAGCGCCGAGCACGCCGAACTCGCGGTCGCCGCCGCGGCCGCCGTCGGCACGGAACTGGCCGGAGTCGATCTGATCGAGGATCTGGAGGGAGGACTCACCGTGCTCGAAGTCAACGACCGGGTGGAGTTCACCGGACTACAGGGCGCCCACGGCCGCGACCTCGACGTGGCCGGCGCCATCGCGGACCTGCTCGCGGCCGGGACGCGGACGTGATCCGGGTCGGGGTCGTCGGGGCGGCCGGATACATCGGCGGCGAGCTGCTGCGGCTGCTCACCGTGCACCCCGGGGTCGAGCTCGCCGCCGCCACCTCGCGCACGCTGCGCGGCAGGCGGATCGACGGGGTGCACCCGAACCTGCGCGGGCGGACCGAACTCGACTTCTGCTCCGAGGAGCAACTCGACTACTACGACGCCCTGTTCCTGGCCACCCCGCACCGCGAGACGATGCGTCGGATGCCGGAGTTCCTGGAGCTCGCGGACACCGTGATCGACCTGTCCGGGGACTTCCGCCTGCACGACAAGGACGTGTACGCCGACTACTACGGCGTCTCGCACACCGCGCCGGACCTGTTGGAGACGTTCGTCCCGGGACTGCCCGAGTTCCACCGCAGGCGACTGCGCACGGCGCGGCGGATCAGCGTACCGGGCTGCATGGCCACCGCCGGGATCCTTTCGCTGGTCCCGCTCGCCGAGGCCGGGCTGATCCGCGGCGAGGTCACCATCGACGCCCGCACCGGCTCCAGCGGCTCCGGCGCCAAGGCCGGCCCGGAAAACCTGCACGCCGAACGAAGCGGCGCACTGCGGGTCTTCGCTCCCACCCGGCACCGACACGAGGCGGAGATCGCCCAGGCCGCCGGGCTCTCGGTACGGATGACCGCGACCGGGATCGAGGCGATTCGCGGTGTGCAACTCGTCGGCCGGGCCCACCTGGTGCCGGGCGCGGACGAGCGCCGGGTCCGCGCCGCCTACCGCTCCCGCTACGCCGCGGAACCCTTCGTGCGCGTGGTCGCCCACCGGCGCGGCATGCACCGCTTTCCCGAGGCCAAGATCCTGGCCGGCTCGAACTTTTGCGACGTCGGTTTCGCGCTCGATCGCGGTTCCAGCCATCTCACCGTGATCGCGGCACTGGACAACCTGGTCAAGGGCGGTGCCGGCAACGCGGTCCAGTGCCTGAACGTCCGGTTCGACATGCCCGAACGGCTCGGCCTGGAGTTCACCGGGCTGCACCCGAACTGAACGTCGGAATCGGCGACATCGCGCACCACCCACACCGACCCAGGCGAGAGGAGCCAGCGATGAGCAGCAGTCCCGCGACCCTGCCCGGTCCCGTCCCGCCGGGCCGGCACGATCGACCGGGTCCGGCCGGCGAACCGGACCCCACGGCGGATGCGATCGAGGTCGCCGGCCGGATCCGCGCGCACATCGTGGACATGTGCGCCGGCCCCGAGGGCGGTCACCTGGGCGGCTCGATGTCGCTGGTCGAGGTGCTCGCCACGTTGTACCTGCGGGTACTGCGGATCGACCCCCGTGTCCCGGAGGCACCGGACCGCGACATCCTGCTGCTGAGCAAGGGCCACGGCGGCATCGGCCTGTACGCGACGTTGTGCGAGGCCGGCTTCTTCGCCCCCGAGCGGCTCGCCGAGTACGCGCGGCCGGGCAGCCCGTTCATGGCCCACCCGCACCCGGAGATCCCTGGCGTGGAGATGCCGTCGGGTTCGCTGGGGCACGGCCTGGCCCTGGGCGTCGGCTTCGCGTTCGCGCACCGGTTGGAGGAGGGCGAGCGCCGCTGTTTCGTGGTGCTGGGCGACGGCGAGTTGGAGGAGGGTTCGGTGTGGGAGGCCGCCGCCGTGGCGGGCAACCACGGGCTGGACCGGCTGACCGCGATCATCGACCGCAACGGCCTGCAGATCACCGGCGGGACCGAGTCGGTCGGCGGTCTGGAACCGCTGGCGGACCGCTGGCGCGCCTTCGGCTGGCACGTCCACGAGGTGGACGGCCACGACATCGACGCGCTCACCCGGGTGCTGACCGCGCCACCGGTGCCGGGCCGACCCACCCTCGTCCTGGCGCACACGGTCAAGGGCAAGGGCATTCCGTTCGTCGAGGGCCAGGCCCGCAGCCACTACGCCCGACTGGGCGAGCGGCAACAGCGGCGCGCGCACGCGGCGTTGCGCACGCAGACCCCCGGGGAGAGCCGATGAGCACCGCCACCACCGCCGAACCCACCCCGAACCCGACCGCGGCGGCCGATCCCCGCTCCTCGCGTGAGGTCTACCGCGACATCGTGGCCGAACTGCTGCCCGGCGACGAGCGGCTGATCTGCCTGGACACCGATACCGGCCTGTTCACCGGCGTGGACTTCGGCACCGGGCAGGATCGCTACCTGAATCTGGGCATCGCCGAACACACCCTGATGGGCGCCGCCGCAGGGCTGGCCCGCGAGGGCCGGATGCCCTTGGTGAACACGATGGCGGCGTTCGCCGCGTCCCGGGCGCTGGAGGCCGTCAAGCTCGACATCGCGCTGAACGACCTGCCGGTACGCATCGCCGCGACCCACTCCGGCGTCTCGGCGGGCCACCTGGGCCCCACCCATCACGGCCTGGAGGACTTGGCCGTGATGCGCACCCTGCCGAACATGACCGTCGTGGTGCCCGCCGACGCGGCCGGCACCGACACGCTCTTTCGCCAGGCACTCACGCTGCCCGGACCGGTCTACTTCCGAATGGGCCGCAACGCCACCCCCGACCTGCCCGCCGGACCGCCCCTGGAACTGGGCCGGGCACAGCGGCTTCGCCCCGGCACCGACATCACCGTCGCCGCGTGCGGACCATACCCGGTCCTCGCCGCCCTGGCCGCGGCCGACGAGTTGAGCGCCGAGGGCATCTCGACCGGCGTCCTGCACGTACACACCGTCAAACCGCTGGACACCGCCGCCCTCGCCGCGGCGGTCCGCCCCGGCGGCACCGTGATCACGGTCGAGGAGCACTGGCGCACCGCCGGCTTCGGCTCCGCCGTCGCCGAGGCGCTGACCGAACTCGTCCCGGTGCGCGTGCGTCGCGTGGCCATGCCGGACGCGTTCGTCTCGGTCGCGGGCGGCCAGCGGTATCTGGTCGAGCGGGGCGGCATCACCGCCCGCGCCATCGCCGCGTACGCCCGTTCGGCCGTCGACCCGACCCGAAAGGACCTGTGATGACCGGCTCGTACCGAGCGAACGGCTGGTGGCGCGAGGAAACCGTCCTGGCCGACCTGCGTCGCGCGGTGGCACGCCATCCCGACAAGGACGCCCTCGTCTGCTACCAGGACGACACCGTGGTGACCCTCACCTACGCCGAACTCGCCCACCGAGTCGACCGGTTCGCCGCCAACCTGGTGCGTCTGGGCGTTGGCCCCGGCGATGTGGTCACCCTGCAACTGCCCAACTCGTGGCAGTTGGTGGCACTGTGCCTGGCCTGCGCGCGGATGGGCGCGGTGGCCGGCCCGGTCGTCCCGGTCATGCGCAGGCGCGAAGTGGAGTTCATGACCGGCCTCACCGAGAGCCCGCTCTACATCGCGGCGGCCGAGTTCCGCGGCTTCTCCTACGCCCGGATGAGCGCGGAGGTGGCCCGGACCGTGCCCACCCTGCGCGGGCGCGTGCTGCTCGGCGCAGGCGGCGACGAAAGCGCCGACGGAGCACTGAGCTTCGAGCGCGAACTGGTCGAGCGCGAACCCACGACGGCCGAACTGGCCGCCCTGGACACGCTGGAGGCCGGACCCGACGACGCCGCGCAGGTGATGTTCACCTCGGGCACCACCGGCGAGCCCAAAGGCGTGGTGCACAGCCACAACACGCTCTACGCGATGAACAAGGCGCAGGCCGACGTGCTCGGACTCACCCCCGACGAGGTCACCGCGATGGGCTCGCCGACCTCCCACCAGGCGGGCTACACCTGGAACTTCGTGATGCCCCTGCTGCTCGGCGCGACCGCCGTCCAGGTGGACGCGTGGGATCCGGCGCCGATGTTGCGCGTGCTGGAGGAGCATGGGGTCACCTTCTTCATGGGCGCGCCCACCTTCCTCTCCGACCTGATCGAGGCACAGCGCACCTCTCCCCGGGACCTGTCCGCGCTGACCACGTTCGCCACCGGTAGTGCCCCGATCGCGCCGATGCTGGTCGAGGACGCGCGCGAGACCCTGGGCTGCCGGTTGTACGCGCTGTGGGGCATGACCGAGAACGGCTGTGTGACCATCACCCGTCCCGAACAACCGGCCCTGCGCGCCGCCGAGAGCGACGGCACCGCGGTGCCGGGGATGTGGGTGCGCATCGTCGACCGCGACCACGGCGGACCCGTGGCCGAGGGGGAGTCCGGCCTGCTCCAGGTGCGCGGTGCCGCGCAGTGTCTGGGCTACTTCCGCCGCCCCGAGGTCTACGCGGCGTCGGTCACCGAGGACGGCTGGTTCGACACCGGCGACCTGGCCCGTTCGGACGGGCACGGCGGTATCCGGATCACCGGGCGGGTCAAGGACTTGATCATGCGCGGCGCGGAGAACATCCCGGTGGTCGAGGTGGAGGCCGCGCTGCTGCGCCACCCCGCGATCAAGGACGTGGCGATCGTCGGCTATCCGGACGCCCGGCTGGGCGAACGCGCGTGTGCGGTGGTGGTCCCGGCGGGACCGGCGCCGACGCTCGCCGACCTTCAGGCCCACCTCGCCGGCCTGGACATGGCCAAGCGCTACTGGCCCGAGCGGGTGGAGATCGCGACCACGCTGCCCCGGACGCCGTCCGGGAAGGTGCAGAAGTTCGCCCTGCGCGACCGGTGCCGACAAGCCTGAGGAGGAACCATGGACTTCACCTTCACCGCCGATCAAAGCGAACTCGCAGACCACGTACGTAAGTTCGCCGACTCTCGGATCGCGCCGCACGCCCGGCAGAGCGATGCGCGCGGCAGCTATCGGCCCGGTCTGCTCGCCGAGATGGGCGCTGAGGGCCTGTTCGGCCTGTGCATCCCGCGGGAGTACGGCGGGAGGGAACTGGACGCGACGAGCGCGGGCATCGCGCTGGCCGAACTGGCCGCGGCCGACCTGTCGGTGTGCTTCCCGGTGCTCAACGCGGCGCTGGTGGGCGGTGTCCTGGCGGCGAACGGTACGCCCGCACAACTCGCCGAATGGTTACCGTCGATCGCCGCCGGCGAGACCATCGTGGCCCTGGCGCTGACCGAACCCGGGCACGGCACGGACGCGGCGAACATCGGGATGCGCGCGGAGCCCACCGCCGGCGGCTGGGTGCTCTCCGGCGAGAAGACCTCGATCATGGCCGCGATGTACGCCACCCACGCGCTGGTGTTCGCGCGCACCGGCGGGGCGGGCGCGCACGGCGTCACCGCGTTCTACGTACGGCTCGACGACGCGCACGTGAGCCGAGAACAGCTCGACGACCTGGGCTGCCGGGCCGGCGGCCGCGGCCGGCTGCTCCTGGACGGGTTGCCGGTGGGTGCACGAGACGTGGTCGGCACGCCCGGCCGCGGCTTCGTCGAGGTGATGCGCGGCTTCGGGGTCTCCCGGGCGTTGATCTCGCTGATGGCGATCGCGGTCGGGCAGGCCGCACTCGACGAGGCGATCGGGCACGCCGGGCGGCGCGAAGCGTTCGGGCAGCCGATCGGCCGGTTCCAGTCGGTGGCCTTCGCCCTGGTCGAGCACGCGACGATGTTGCACGCCGCGCGCCTGCTCGCCTACGAGGCGCTGGCCGTGGCGGACGCCGGCGAGGATCCGCGAATCCCGGCGAACATGGCCAAGTGGTGGGCCCCCAAGGCCGCGATGGACGCTGTGCATCAGGCGCTGCTGACCTTCGGCCAACTCGGCTGGACCGAGGACGGCCCGATCGCCCGCCGGCTCCGCGACGTGATCGGCCTGCAACTCGCCGACGGCACCGCCGCCGCGACCAAGCTCGTGGTGGCCCGCAAACTCCTGGGTCGCACCGCCGCGCCGTGAGAGGAGGGGAAGCCGCCGGGAAACGGCCGGGGACGGCGGGCGACGACGGACGCGGCCGCGAGCGAGGACGCACGGCCGAGGCCGGGCGCTCGAACGCCGAACACGCTTGGGGTCACCCCCCGGACGCACCGGCGTTCGAGGTCGCTCGTGTTCCCCGGTAGGTGGCCATCTTGGCCCGGGTGCCGCATACCGCCATCGAGCACCAGCGGCTGCCCCGATTGCGCGAACGATCGTAGAAGGCCCATTCGCAGCGGTGTTCGCTGCACGACTTCAACCGCTGCCAGGTGCCGTCGAGCCGCGCCTCGACGGTGGCCGCCAGCACGGCGGCCCATACGCCGGGCAGTTCCGTGCGCGCCGGCCGGAGCAGGGTATCCGGCGCGCCGCCGTCGAAGCCGACGACCAGCGGGCATTCCCGCGCGATCCGGTCGAGCACCCGCCGGGCCCGCTCGTCGGCCGGCGCGCCGTTGTTCTCGCGCAAAAGACTCCGCAACGCCTCGCGCAGCGTGATCGTGCGCGCGAGGTCGAGGTCGTCCGGCGCGGTCGCCGTCGGTGCGAAGCCGTTGCGCGCCAGCCAGCGGTTCAGGCCCTGGGCCGAGGCGAACTCGTCCGGACCGAACTCGACGTTGACGCTGTTCACGAACGCCTGCACCCGCGCGAGTCCGCCCGGTGCGACGGCCCGGTCTCCCGGTTGTCGGATTTCGCGTTGTGACTGCATGCCGCCCATGCTACCGGCGTCTCCGTTTCACTGGTGGTTCCCACTCGTCCGTGCTCCCGGCCGGCCACACCCAGGACACGATCGACCAGCACCCCCGCGCCCCCGGTGTATCCGGCCGGATCCAGGAGTTCCGCCAGGCGCTCGGCGGAGATGCGCGCCGTGACCTCCGGCTCGCCGGCCAGCACCTCGGCCAATGTCCGCCCGGTCCGCACCGCGCTCGCGGACGCCGCGGCCGACAGCGCCTTGGCCCGGTCCCGCCCGAGCGCGGGGGTCAGGGTCGCCGCGAGCCGCTCGGTGACCATGTGGGCGCCGGTCGCCGCCACATTGGCGCGCATGCGTTCGGGGCGGACGACCAGGCCCTCGGCGAGCTCGACGGCCGTGTGCGCTGCGCCGCCCGCGAGCCGCAGGCCCTCGCGCAACAACAGCCACTCGGCGTGCCACGCACCCGCCGAGCGCTCGTCCTCGGCGACCGAACACCCGGACAGCGCCGCCGCGATCGCCGGCACCTGGAGCGCCGCGCTGCGCACCAGCGTGGACAACACCGGATTGTGTTTGTGCGGCATCGCCGACGATCCGCCGCGGCCGGCCACGTCGGGTTCGGCCACCTCACCCACCTCGGTCCGCGCCATCACCTGCACATCCACCGCGATCTTGCCCAGCACGCCGGTGGTACCCGCCAGCGCGGCGGCCAGGTCGATCATCGGGGTGCGCACCGCGTGCCACGGCAACGGCGTTCGGGCCAGGCCGACTTCCGCGGCGAACGCGTCGACCAGCGCCTCGACGTAGGCGCCCGGGTCGAGCCGTTCGGCCGACTCGTCGCGGCCCGCGTCCTCGCGCTCCGCGGTGGCGAGCGCCGCGTACTCCAGATAGCCCGCCAGCGTGCCGGCCGCGCCGCCGAGCGACACCGGCAGGCCGTCCGCGAGCAGCACCTCGATCCGTCGTCGGGCATCCAGGACCGACTGTCGCCAGCCCGCCGCCTTGAGGCCGAAGGTGGTGGGCACCGCGTGCAGGGTCAGGGTGCGTCCGGCCAGCACGGTGTCCCGATGCCGCTCGGCGAGCGCGCCGAGCGCGTCGGCGATCCGGGTCAGGTCGGTCCGTACGATGTTCAGGGCCCGCGCGGCGATCAGCATCGCGCCGGTGTCCAGGATGTCCTGGCTGGTGGAACCTCGGTGCACGAACTCTGCGGCTGCCGGGTCCCGTTCGGCCACCGCCCGGGTGAGCGCGGCGACCAGCGGGACCACCGGATTGGCACTCTCCCGGGCGGCCACGGCCACCTCGCGCAGATCGAAGCGTTCGGCCCGGGCCGTCGCGGTGATGATCTCGGCGGCGGCCCGCGGCAGGGTGCCCAGCCGCGCCTGGGCCCGGGCGAGCGCGGCCTCCGCGTCGAGCATGGCCTGGAGCCAGGCCCGATCGCATACGGCCGCCTCCACCGGTGTCCCCGCCCGGACCGGGGACAACAGTCCCGCGTCCTGCTCGATGTCCGAGCGATCGCACCCGTGTCGGTCGAGTGGGTCCGGGACCGTGGTCACACGATCACTCCGTTCGGGGTGATGTCCGGGTCGGTCGACAACACCGGACGCACGCTCGCCGGCACCGCGGAGGCGGCGGGCAGCGCGAGGACCGCGCGGGCGATCGCGTCCGAGTCGGCGAGCGTGACCGAGTCCACGCCGGGACGGATCCCGGCGGCGGTGACCCAGTGCACCGATTCGGTCGGCACGCCGTAGGCGTATCGGCGCGGATGCGGCCGACCCCGCCCGTCGATCAGCCGGTACGGCCGCTCGGTCACCGCCAGGCCACCGGTCTCGTAGTCCTCGCCGCCGACGCCGCGGATCCGGTACGGCGCGGCCTGGTCGGTGCTCAGCAGGTGGCGCAGCAGCGGGTCCTCGGTCCGGCGCAGGTCCGGTTCGGGCAACCGGGCTTCGATCAACACCGCGGCGCGTACCGGCGGGCCCGGGACCACGGTGGAGGCGGCCACGAACGCCGGTTCGGCGACGTCCAGGCAGATCCGGGTGCCCGGGCCGGTCAGGGTCAGCACGCCGGCCTCGATCAGCGCGATCATCTGCTCGATCCGCTTCGCCGGCGGGCCGATCGACAGGAAGCCGTTGAGCGGGGTGTACCACCCTTCCAGGTCGTCCCGGTGCGACTCGCCGGTCAGGCCACCGTGATCCACCGCGAGCCGGATCTCGTTGCGCAGGTCCCGCAGGACGTCCAGTGCGGCTTTGAGCGGTCCGTCCACGTTTCCCTCACGGGCCGCCGCGACGTCCCGCTCCAGGTACTGCACCAGCCACCCGGTGAACTCCGCCCGGCTCGCGAACTCCCGCTCACCGCAGGGCCGGGAGATCGCCGACCAGTCCCAGTGCGCGGCCCGCTCGATGCCGTACGCGACCGCCAGGTCGGCACTCTCGTCGTCGTCCGAAACCGCAAGGAACGCCCGGGTGAACGCCGCGCATTCGGCCTCCCGGCGACCTCGCCGGCGCAACAGCGCCGCGTAGTAGACGCCTTCCACCTCGCGCGCGATCAACGGCCACAGGTCCGCGGTGAAGTCGACCGGCCGCCCCGCGCGGGCGCGCCGCCGCAAACCCTCGACGTACTCGGGCGTCAGCAGCCGCGGGGCATGCCGCCCGTACGCGCCCTTCCGGTTCTCGCCCCGCGCCTGGTAGGGCACGCCGCGCCTCGAACTCGCATACAACACAGGCTCGTTGCCGGACGGATGGTATTTTGTTCGCCCGTCCTCGGCGCGACCGAAGCGGCCGCCCCTGCCACTGGTGAAAAGGGCCATGTAGTCGAAGAAGTTGAGCCCCAGGCCACGCAACAACACGTTCTCGCCGGGCCGGACCCGCTCCAGGTCCAGGTCCGCCGGGTTGGCCGGGGTGATATAGGTCAGGTGGTGGATCCGGGCCAGGCTCGCGGTTCGGGCCTCGCGCGCGGACAGTCGGGCCGGCAGATGCCCCAGGGCCAGTACCACCGCGTCCAACCCGTGCAGTCGGGTGCCGTCCTCCAGTCGCACTCCCTGCGGGCCACCCGGGATGCCATGCGTGTCCGCCAGCGCCACCGCGCGCGAGCGGTGCACCCGCACCGCGACATGTGCCGGCGCGCCGGCCACCACCTGCTCGAACGCGTAGTGCAGGTAGCGGCCGTGGAACGCGCGCGTGGGGTAGTCGTCGGGGCCCAGCGCACGAGCCTCGGCGAGGATTTCCCCGTCGTGCTCGCCCGTCTTGCCCGCGGCCGTCGACCGTGCCCATTCGTACAGACTCGGCCCGGGTACGATCGGCCCCTCGATCCGCGAATTCGCGTCGGTGTACACGGTGATCTGCGCCGCGACGGTGTTCGTCAGCAGGTGCTGCGACTGCTCCGAACGCCAGACCGCGCCGGCCCCCGGCGAGGCGGGGTCGACCACGTGGATCGTGACCTTCGGATGTACGGGCGCGGCACGTTCGTTGGCGCACAGGCGCTCCACGACGGAGAGCCCGCGTGGCCCCGCGCCCACGACGCAGACCCGGATCGGGCCGGCGGCGCTCATGCCGCCGCCTCCGCCGCGCCCGGCCCGCCGACCCGGAACCCGTGCATCCAGGCCACGTGGTCGTGCAGTCGATCGGCCGACATCGCGCCGAGCAGCGCGTTCCTGGACTCGGCCTCGGCACCCGCGGGATGCCACAGACGGATGCTCTCCCGCGCGGCGAGCGTGACCCGGGTGGTCCGCTCGTGCCGCGCGTCGCGGTACCCGGCCAGGCGCTTCGGCAGTTCGTCGGGGCGCGCGTCCGCCAATCGCGCGCCGAGCACGACGGCGTCCTCCAGGGCCTGGCACGCGCCCTGCGCCGCGTAGTGCAGCATCGGGTGGGCCGCGTCGCCCAGCAGTGCGACCCGGCCGTCCATCCACCGGGACACGGGGTCGCGGTCGACCAGCATCCAGGTCTTCCAGTCCGCGCCGAGTTCGAGCAGGCGCTGTGCGGTGCCGCCCAGGTCGGCCAGTTCGCGCAACACCCGATCCCGGTGCACGCGCTCGCCGACGACGGCCTCGGTGCCGCCGTCCGCGCGGCTGGCCGCCAGGTTCAGGAAGCGACCGCCGGCGATCGGGTAGTGCACGAAGTGGCAACCGGGTCCGGCCCACCACACCACCGACCGGTCGAAGCGCAGCGCGTCGGGCACCCGCTCCATCGGGATCACCGCCCGGTAGACGCTGATCCCGGAGATCCGCGGCTCGCCGTCGCCGACCAGCCGGGCCCGGATCGCGGAGTGGATCCCGTCCGCGCCGATCAGTACGTCGCCGGTGATCCCGGTGCCGTCCGCGAGCAGGGCCGTCGCGCTCGTGGCGTCCCGGGCGTAGTCGACGACCTGTGCGCCGGCATACAGCGACACGGTGTCGGCGGCCAGGCACGCGTCGAGCAGTGCCCGATGCAGTTCCGCGCGATGCGCGACCACGTAGGGGCCGGCGAAGCGGCGCCGGTATCGCTCGGTCAGCGGCAGGCTCGCCACATGCGCACCGGTGACGCCGTCCATGAAGCGCAGTTCGGCCATCCGCACCGCGGTCGCACGCACCGCCGCGCCCACGCCCAGGACGTCCAGGGCGTGCAGTCCGTTGGGGGCCAGTTGGATACCGGCGCCGATCTCGGCGAACTCGCCCGCGCGTTCGAGCACGACCGCGTGGTGTCCGCGGGCGGCCACCGCGAGAGCCGTGGCCAGGCCGCCGATCCCGCCGCCCGCGACGATGACCTCGGCCATCACGCACCCCGATCCTCGTCTTCGAGCCGGCGCGCCAACTCGAGACGTTTGATCTTGGTGGTCGCGGTCTGCGGCAGGTCCTCGATCCGGCGCTGGACCGGATCGGCCAGGTCGGGGAGTTCGGCGGTGGCCGCACGCCAGGCGTCCGGGTCGATGGGGCGGTCGTCCCTGGTGCACACCACCGGCACCGCGCTGCCGTCGGCGCCGGGCACGATGACCACCTCGGCGAGTTCGTCCAGCTTGTCGAACAGCGCGTCCTCGGCGGCCAGCGTGGAGCCGAAGCCCTCGATCAGGTCGACCTCGCGGTCCAGCAGATGGATACAGCCCCACCTGGTCCGGTAGCCGACGTCGCCCATCCGCCACCAGCCGTCGGCGGACACCTGCGCGTCGTAGCGATCCTGTTCGCCGAGGTAGGTGAGGACTCGTCCGTCGCTCTTGACCTCGATGAAGCCGGGGTGCTCGGCGGACGGCGGCCGGCCCGCCCGGCCGACCACCCGGGCGGCGGTCATCCCGGGGAAGGGGCGGCCCACACAACGACCGTCGGCGTCCGGGGCCCGGCCCCGGGTGAAGGCGCGGACCACGGCCGGTCCGACCTCGCTCTGACCGTACAACTGGCCGAACAGCGGCGCGCGGCGCCGGGTGGCGGCCAGCAGTCGGTGCACGGTGCGCGGGTGGATCGCGTCGAAGGTGGAACTGAACAGCTTGACGCCGGCCAGGGGTTCGCGCGGATCGTCGGCCAACTCCTCCCATTCCATGAAGGTGTTGGGATGCGCCTCCAGGATTCCCGGTCGCAGCCGTGCGAACAGATCGGCGGCGCGTCGGGGATCGGAGTCGGCCAGCACGGCGATCGGGAAACCGCGCAGCAGCGAGATGGCCAGCGCGGTGATCAGCCGGGAGTGCACGAACGACACGTGCAGCGCGATGGTTTCCCGGCGCCGCAGGATCGGCGCGACGATCGCGGCCTGCGGGCGGTATCGGGCCTGGAGGCTGCGACCGGTGTGTACGGCGAGCTTGGGGACGCCGGTGGTGCCCGAGGTGTGGGTGATCAGCGTCGGCTCCTCGGCGGGCCGCGTCACCGCGGGCACCCGGGTCGCCCCGGCGAACGCGTCCAGGGTGGTGGCGTCCGGATGTGTGCCCTTGGTCAGCAGCACCCGCGCCGTCTCGGCGAAGAGCGCGCCCGGCAGCCCGTCGAGCTTGGCCCGGTCGGTGACCAGGAACGGCCGGTCGGTGCGCCGCACCAACTCGGCGACGGTCGCGCCGTCGAGCATCGGCGACAGCAGCACCGGCACCCCGCCGATTCGAGCGATCGCGCAGGCCAAAAGCGTGATGTCGAAGCCGTCGCGCTTGTGCACCACGACCCGGTCGCCGGGTCGGATCCCGGCCGCGTCCAGCCGGGCCGCGAAGTCGTCCACCAGGTCGGCGATCTCCGGGATGGTCGCGCGCCGGCCCAGATCGGGAGCGATGTCCAGGTCGTGGTCGAGGATCAGGACGTTGGTCGGGTGTCGGGCCGCCGCGCGTTCGAAGAGCGTGCCCAGTCGGATGCCGCGATTGCCGATGCGCTGCAAGAACATGAGGTCATACCTTCGTCGGTGGGTTCGGACGGGCCGACGACCACGCCGGGAGGGTGCGAGACGGCGGGCGGTGGACCCGATCGGCCGCGGGCCGGGCAGGGCGGGCGCCGGCGGCGACGGTTCAGTGCCGGCCGGTGGTGGAGCGCTCGGCGATCCGCTTGACGTGTTCGAGGGTGACCGGCAGATCCGCGGCGAGTTTGGCGCCCCACTCGGCCAGGAAGCGCCGCGTCTGCGCCTCGTCCATCGCCGCGGTGATGCCGCGGATCCCCTCGGTCGCGTGGCCCATCCGGAACCGGTGGGTCAACACACAACCACCGGTGGCGGGCTCGATGTCGTAGCGCCACACGCTGTCCTGCCGGACCCCCGCCGAGTTCCGCATCGCCCAGCCGAAGCCGTGCCCGGGGTCGGCGGCGATCACTTCGGATTCGGTGAACCACGTGCCTCGGACCACCGGCGCCCAGCCGACCACGTCCGGGGCCCGCAGGTTTTCGCCGCGGAACACCGCCCCCACCGTGCCCGGTTCGCCGCTGATCCAGGTGCCGCCGACACACTCGGGACTCCACTGCGCGCTGCGCGGCAGGTCGCTGACGAGTGCGTAGACCTCGGCCGGATCGGCCGCGATGTGCGTATGCGCCGCCACCAGGAACAGTGGCGCACGCTCGCCGACCTCGAAGGTCGCCAAGCTGGGTGCGTTGGTCATCTCCTGGTGCCCCTTTCGGTGTCGCCGACATGGCGAGAGCATTGCTACCACTCATCACGTTATGGTGGTAACAGTGCGGCGACCACGCCCCGGCGATAAGACGTGCTTCTCGTATCGCGAAGCCACGCGCGTTTCGAACCGGCGGGTCACACACGGGAATTCACGTCGGCCGATGCCAGACTCCGTTACATGCGCGCTGCCTACCTCGAACGGCTCGGCCCGCCATCGGAGATCCGCTTCGGCGAGCTGCCCGACCCCCGCCCCGGCCCCTGCGACGTGCTCGTCGACGTGTGGGCCGGCACGGTCAATCCGGTCGACACCTTCGTACGTTCCGGGCGGTTCGTCACCCCCGTGGCCTTCCCGTTCGTGATCGGTCGCGATCTGGTCGGCCGGGTCGCCCGGGTCGGCCCCGGTGCGCCCGGCTTCGCCGTCGGTGACCGGGTATGGAGCAACAGCCTCGGCCACGGCGGCCGGCAGGGTGCGGCGGCCGAACGGGCGGTGATCGCCGCCGACCGGCTCTACCGACTCCCGCCGGGGGTGGATGCGTTCGCGGCCGCGGCGGTGCTGCATCCCGCGGCCACCGCCCACCTCGCCCTGTTCGCGCACGGTGGTCTGCGCGCCGGCGACACCGTGCTGATCGCGGGCGCCGCCGGAAACGTCGGCAGCGCACTGGTCACTCTGGCCGCCGAGGCGGGTGCCCGGATCCTGGCCACCGCCTCGGCTCGGGACGCCCGATACTGCCGCGAACTGGGCGCCGAGATCGTCTGCGACTATCGCGATCCCCAGGTGACCCGACACCTCGCCGAGGCCGCCCCGAACGGCGTCGACCTGTATCTGGACACCTCCGGCCACAACGACCTGGTGGCGGCGGTCGGCCTGCTCGCTCGACGCGGCCGGATCGTTCTGCTCGCCGGCGCGGGATCGGGCACCGCGCCGGTGTTGCCCGCGAGCGAGCTCTACATGAAGGACGGCTCGATCCGCGGCTTCGTGATCTCGCACGCCGGCATCGACGAACTCGCCGCCGCCGCGGACACGATCAACCGCCTGCTCGGCGCCGGCCGGCTGCGTCCGCGCACGATGGAGATCCTGCCGCTGTCCGCCGCCGCCGACGTGCATCGTCGGATGGAACGGCACGAACTGCACGGCAGGAGGGTGGTACTGCGCACCGACGGCGCACCCCGACCCGCCGCATTCGGTCCCGCCCGGGCGTGACCCCGCACGATCCGCGGCGTTGTCACCATGTCGGACCGGTACCGCCGAACACCGAGGGAGCACGGATGTTGCAAGGTTTGGCCCATGTCAGGTATCAGGCGGCGGACTTGCCCGCGGCCCGTCGTTGGTACACCGAACTACTGGGCGTCGAGCCCTACTTCGAGCGACCCGGGTATGTGGAGTTCCGGGTCGGCGACTTCCGGCAGGAACTGGGACTGGTGGACGCCCGCTACGTCTCGGAGTTGGGCGCACACGGCACGGCCGAGGCAGGCGGTGCCGTCGTCAGTTGGCATGTCGAGGATCTTCCCGCCGCCCTGGCCCGGTTGTCGGCCATGGGTGCGAGGGAGCACGAGCCGGCGCGCGACTTCGGCGAGGGCTTCGTCGGTGCCTCGGTGCTCGACCCGTTCGGGAACGTACTCGGCATCATGCACAACCCGAACTACCTGGACGTCCTGGCCGAGACCGGCAAGGGCTGAGCCCGGCGACGCGGCTTGTCGTCCCCGTCGGGCGCCCCCGGGGACGACGGCCGCTCGCCCGAGGGTTCAACGCGCGTGGGCCGCCTCGATCACCTCGACCATGCGGTCGATCGTGGGCTCGTGCAGTAGATCACCCAACTCAACGTCCACGTCGAAGAGTTCGCGTACCTGCTCGGTCAGGCGGGCCCCGCGCAGCGAGTCGCCGCCGAGTTCGAAGAAGTTGTCCCGCACGCCGATCCCATCCAGTTCGAGCACCTTCGTCCACAACTGCACGAGCGAGTGCTCGGTGTCGGTGTGCGGCTCCCGGTACGGGCTGTCCAGGTCCGGCCGCGAGCGCGGCGGTTCGGGCAGCGCGGCCCGGTCGATCTTGCCGTTGACCGAGGTCGGCAGCCCGCCCACGACATACGCGGACGGCACCATGAACGCGGGCAACTTCTCCCGCAGCGCCCGACGGATGTCGCGAACCGCCGGCGCCGGTTCACCCTTCGGCTCGATGTACGCGGTCAGTCGCACGTCCCCGTCCGCATCCCGATGTGCCAGGACCGCGACCTGGGCGACGCCCGGCTGCCTCGCGGCGACCACCTCGATCTCGCCCAGTTGCACGGTGTTGCCCTGAACCTTGAGTTGGTTGTCCACCCTGCCGATGATCTCGATGCCGCCGTCCTGCCAGTACCGCGCCATGTCGCCGGTGCGGTAGAGCATCGGGTTCGGGTCCACATCGATCGGGTTGGGCACCCACTTCAGCGCGGTCGCCTCGGGCCGGTTCAGGTAGCCGGCCGACAGGCTGTGGCCCGCGATGCACAGTTCGCCCACCACCCCCGGCGGCACCGGCGCGAGGTTCTCGTCCAGCACGTAGATCTTGACGTTCGGGATCGGCCGGCCGATCGGCGGCAGCCTGCGACCTCGTCCCTCCGGCCCCAACTCGCGGCCCAGCTCGGTGATATCGCAGCCGGCGACGGTGGTCGCCTCGGCGGAGCCGTACAGGTTGATCAGGCGGAACGGCAGCCCGGCGGGCGGCCAGGACTGGATCCGCTCGCCGCAGACCCTGATGTTCGCCAACGGGGTGTCGGCGGGCCAGTCCAGGCTCCACAACCGCTCGGCCATCGGCTTCATCAACAGCGTGGTGGTGATCCGCTTGTCCAGGTACCAGTCCTGGAGCAACTGCGGGGATGCCACCACGGACACATCGGGGATGTGCACCGTGCCACCCGCGGCGAGCACCGGGAAACACTCGACCTCGACCATGCCGTAGCCGGGCGCCGCCAGCCAGGTGCCCTGGGTGTCGGTGTTCATCCCGGTCATCTCGCACATGCTGTGGATCTGATTGCGCGCCGCCCCGAACCGGACCAGAACCGCTTTCGGCGCACCGGTGGAGCCGGAGGTGTAGCAGATGTGGATCAGGTCGTCGACGTCCACCGGCGCGCTCACCTCGGTGCTCGGCTCGGTGTGCCAGTCGGCGACGTCGAGCGCGAGCACCGGGCAGTGTCCGCGGACCGTGTCCTCGTGGGCGGACAGCGTCACCACCGCGGCGGCCGAGGCGTCCTCGACCATGAAGCGCACCCGATCGGCGGGAAAGTCCGGGTCGAGCAGGATCGCCGCAGCCGCGAGCTTGAAGCAGGCGAGTTGGGCGATCAGGCTCTCCGCGCCGCGCGGAAAGCAGACTCCGACCCGGTCCTGCCGGCGAACACCGATCGCGGCCAGGCGGTGGGCGAGTCGATTGGCCCGGTCGTCCAGTTCCCGATAGGTCAGCGCGGTGTCGGGCAGCGCGATCGCGGTCGCCTCGGGGGTTCGGCGCGCGAAGTCCGCGACGATCTCGTGGAAGAACGGCTCGGGTACGGACTGTTCGGTCCGGTTCCACTCGACCAGGATGCGCTGCCTCTCCTCGTCGCCCAGCAGCGGCAGATCACGGACGAGCACGCCGTCGTCGTTGCTCAGCGCGGTGAGCAGACGGGCCAGGTGCCGGCCGTA
The DNA here is from genome assembly GCF_042754445.1 of Embleya sp. NPDC059213. Classification (NCBI taxonomy): domain Bacteria; kingdom Bacillati; phylum Actinomycetota; class Actinomycetes; order Kitasatosporales; family Streptomycetaceae; genus Embleya; species Embleya sp. NPDC059213. Next base: position 24,291 of record NZ_JBHZAV010000059.1, on the reverse strand, counting down.
CTGGGCGGCTGCCTCGTCGTCGAACTCGTCCTGGAAGAGCAGCAGTTCGTAGGTTCCCCGGTCGACGGTCAGGGTCAGCGCGGCGCGGTCGGCAACGTCTTGCGCGGCCGCGTCGGCCACCAGGCCGTGGCAGGGGCGACCGGCCGCCGGTTGGGCGGGCGGCGCGGCGGCGACGGCGGCGAGCAGTTCCGCCGCCGTCTCGTCGCCGGACACCCGCGGTTCGATGATCTCGGTCGGGCCCGGACCGATCCGGCGAGCGATCGGCAGATCGGTCTCGCCGGTGTAGCGGTGGATCAGCGCCGCGAGCGCCGCCGACGCGTACCGCTGCGGATCCGGCTTCGCCCGCTCGGGGGCGGCGATGGCGATCCGATGCACCGCACCGGTGCGATCACCATCGATGTGCCGGGCGAGCGGAAGTGCCGAACTCGTGGTCGTGGCCACCGGAATCGTTCCTCTCGAATTCTCGGGTTTCTGGGTGTCTGGGTGCCTGGGCGTCTCGGTGTCCCCAGTGCCGGGTGCCGGGGGAGGTGTCGGGAGCCGGGTGTCGGTTCGAGCGCTCAGGCCACCATCACCGACGGATCGGCCGCCCGCCGGGCCGTCACCGCCTCCGCCAGCCGCTCGACCATGTGCATGGTCTGCTCCCAGCCCGCACACGCGTCGGTGACGCTCTGGCCGTAGGCGAGGCCGTCGGTCCGACCCAGGATCAGGTCCTGTCGGCCGCAGGCCAGGAAGCTCTCGATCATCATCCCGGCGACGCCGGACTCACCGTCGGCGATGCGTTCGGCGACGTCCTCGACCACGTTGGTCTGTTCCTCGTGGTCCTTGCCGCTGTTGCCGTGACTCGCGTCGATGACCACCCGCCCGGGCAGTCCCGCGGCCTGCAACCGATCGAGCGTCTCGGCCACGTCGGGCGCGCTGTAGTTGGGGCCCTCGGTGCCGCCGCGCAACACCACGTGGCAGTCCGGGTTGCCGCTGGTGGTCACCACCGCCGCCTGCCCGTCGTCGGTGATGCTCGGGAACACGTGGCTGTTCGAGGCGGTGACGATCGCGTCGATCGCGTCGTCCGTACGACCGGCGGTGGTGTTCTTGATCCCGACCGGCATGTCCAAGCCGCTGGTGAGTTGGCGGTGCACCTGACTTTGCACGGTGCGCGCACCGATCGAGGCCCACGAGACCGCGTCGGCGAAGTACCGGGCGATCATCGGGTCGAGGAACTCGCAACCGATCGGCAGTCCGGTCTCCAGGATCCGCACCATCAGTCCGCGCGCCATCCGCAGCCCGGTGTTCAGGTCGTACGACCCGTCCAGGCCGGGATCGCTGACCAGTCCCTTCCAGCCCATCCGGGTACGCGGCTTCTCCACGTATACACGCATGACGATCAACAGTCGGTCGGCCACCTGCCGGGACAGCTCGGCCAGGCGCTCGGCGTAGACCAGCGCGGCCTCGGTGTCGTGAATCGAGCACGGACCGGTGACCAGGACCAGGCGATCGTCCTTCCCGTTCAGGATCCGCTTGACGTCCCGGCGCGCCGCCAGCACGGCCTTGCGGGTCTCGGGCGGGATCGCTATCTCCTTCCGCAGGGCGGTCGGCGACATCAGTCTGTCGACCGCGGTCACGCGGGAGTCGGGGTTGCCGCCGAGGCTCATGACGGAGTTCCTTCCTTTCGCTCGTGGGGTCGGGACCGATCCGTCGCGAACACGGCGGCGGAGAAGGTGAAGCCCATGCCGGTGCCGATCACGAGCACCCGCGCCCCGGGCGCCAACAGGTCCGCCTTGAGCAGGTGGTCGAGCGCGTAGATCTGGTCGGCCGCACCGAGATGACCGATGGTCAGGCCGAGTTTGTGCAGATCGTGGCGGGGGGTGATGCCGAGCGGCCGTACGAAGCTCTCCCGGTAGAGCGTGCTGCCGACGAACGGAGTGACGAACCAGTCGATCTGCTCCTGCTCCAGTTCCGCGTCGGCCAGGGCACGGGCCACCACGCTGCGGGTGCGATCCGCCGAACGGGTCTGTACGTCCCGGATGGAAATCTCGCCCCGGGCCAGGAATTGCCGGGTGCGGTGCCGGATGTCGCCGAGTTCGGCAGGCGCGGTGCGAAACGGCTCGTCGCCGCGCGAGAGCCCCTCCAGGACCGTGTCGGTCTCCGAGACGAGCGAGACCAGCCGCAGCCGACCACCGCCTCGGGCGAGCACGGCCGCCGCGGCTCCGTCGCCGAACACGATGCCCGGGGAGGTGTGCCAGCGATCGGTCGGCGGCGCGAACCGGTCCCCCAGCGTGATCAGCGCGGACGGCAGCGCGGGGCGCGACGCGAGCATCGCCGCGGCGATGTCGATGCTGGCCAGCGAGCCGTTGGACCACGCGGAGACGGTCGTGGGTATCCCGTCGACGCGCGGACCCAGCAGTTCCTTGGCGATCCAGCACGCCGCGGGCCACATGTCGATGCCCTGGAAGTGCCCGTGGCTGTGCAGGTACAGGCTGCCCGGGTCGACCACGGTGCCGTACTCCTGGGCGTCCTTGATCGCCTGGCGCCCCGCGATCACGGCCATCTCCGGCGGCGCGAGCCGGGCCTGGGCGACGCTGACCATGCCGGTGCTCTCGGCAGCCTCGCTCTCGTAGTGGCCGGCCGCGACCGCGTCCGCGACCGGAGTGCGCTCGCCGAGTGTGCCGCCGGTGCCGGTGAGCCAGATGTCATCGAAGCGCATGGCTCGGGCTCCCCTCCGGGGTCGAGGCGACCGGCAGGTCGCGCAGGTGGTGCCCACCGGAGGTGATGCGTGCGCCACCGCCGACGCCGACCAGAATCTCGTGCGCGACGCGGACCAGAACCCGGCCCACGGCCGAGTCGATCGCGCCGGCGAGGTGCGGCACGCTGGTGCGGTAACCGACCTGGAACACGGCCTCGCAACCGTCGTCGGTGTCGGTGCACGTCCACGCGCCGCCGAACTGTTGGAAGTCGCCGTCGACCTGTTCGAACTCGATCCGGTACGGCTGTTGCCCACCACTCGCGTCCCGGGTGCGTTGCGTCCACCGGGCGGTGCCGCCGCGGAAGGCGAGCGTCCACTCGCGCAGGTCGTCGCCGACGTCCCGGACCGAGACGATCTCGGCGGCCCGGTCGGGGAACGCCCGCTCGTCGCGCAGTCGTTCGATCGCGCTCGCCGCCGAGCACGGCAGTGCGGCCTTGAGGGTGCGGGAAGTCATCGGGCTCCTCCGAGTCGGGGCGTCGGGCGCACGATGCTGACGCCCTGTAGATGCGTGGTGCGCAACATGGGATGGCTCGCCTCGCCGAAGGCTCCGCCGGTCAGGCCGGTGCCGCCCGAGTTGGGCAGGAACGGGAGGAAGTTGCCGTGCGAGTCGTTGATCTTCAGGTTGCCGCCGTTGCCGACCGCCGACAGGAACCGCTCGATGTGCTCCGGGCCGGTCGACCAGAACGAGTTCCGCAGGCCGTAGGCGTTGCTGTTGACGAAGGTCAGAATCTCGTCGAACAATCGCTCGTCCGAGTCGCCCGGCTCGGGCACGATGATCGGCAGCAGCGGGAAGAACGTCTCGTCCCGGACCACCGACAACGAGCGGGCGTCGCCGAGTCCGGCCACCCGCACGATCGTCGGTTCGATGAAGAAGCCGGTGTCCGACGGGGTGCCGTCCACCTCCAGGCGACGGCCGCCGTGCACCAGGGTCGCGCCGCCCATGAGGGCTTCGGTCAGGCAACCGAAGAACCAGTCGGCGCCGAGCACGGGGGTGAGTACCACGCCGGGCTCGTCGGGATGGCCGGGGTGGATCTTGCCGGTCGCCACGATCAGCCGTTCGATCAGCTCGTCCGCGATCGCGGGGTGGGCGATCACCTGGTTGGGCACGTTGCAGATCTGACCGGAGTTCAGGAAGAACTGGGTCACGGTCTCCACCGCGGCGTCCAGATCGGCGTCGGACCACACCACGCAGCAGTCGTTGCCCGCGAGTTCGAGAATCGGCTTCTTGCCCGCGGCGATGCAGTCCCGCTCGAAGGCCAGGCCCTGCTTGCTGCCGCCGTAGTAGACGATGTCGTTCACGTGTTCGCTGGCCAGCCAGGTGTCGACGGCCGGCGGTCCGCAGTAGGCGTTCAGCGTGCCGGCGGGCGCTCCGGCGGCCTCCAGCACCGGCGCCACCACCTCGCGCATGGCGTACATGCAACTGAGCGCGACACCGCGCGGTGCGCGGACCACGACCGTGTTGCCCGCCAACAGTGCGGTGATCGCGGACAGCGCGTTCACCGTCGCCGCGTTCTGCGGCGGGTTGACACACACCACACCGTCGGCCACGCGTCGCAGGATCATCTCGCGCTCTCCGTCGTGACGACGGAACTCCAGTTGTTCGGCGCACCATTCGAGCGTCTCGGGGCTCCACCCGGTGAGCGGGATCCCGTCGATCATCGCCTCGGCTCCCGAACGGGGCTGCCCCTCGGCGACCAGGATCTCCACCAGCGGATCCCGGTGTTCGCCCAGCCGCCGCGCGATCGCCCGCCCGATCTCCATCCGGGTGGCGAGCGGCGTGCGCGCCCACTCGGGCGCGGCACCGGCGGCCGCCTCGAGCGCCGCCGCGATCATGCCTTCGTCGGCGACCGCACACGCTCCCGCGAGCCGATCGCCGGCGCTCTCCCGGTCGACCCTGCCCAGGTCGAGATCACGCTTCAACCGCAGACTGGGAAAGGTGTCCTCGATGATGGCGCGCGCGGTGACGGTGTGCACGTACTCCCCGCCTTCGCCGCCGATGTCGCGGCCGCCGATGTAGGCGGGATACACCCTGGTGGTCACGGTTCTCCCTTTCGAGCGAAGGATGTGGTTACCGGCAAAAACGCTACGCAGGTAACAGAACCGGAACAACGCACCCGCGATAAGAGTTCGTTCTCACCCTGCGAACCGGACCGACGGGCCGGGCGGCCGGAGACCGATCCCGCCTACCGAAGCTCGGTGAGCGCCAACCGCTCGACGTGCCGAGCGATCCTTCGAGCCCGCGTCCGGGCCCGCTTGGCATCGGCCACCGAAAGCAACACCTGATACCGCCGACTCGCGCTCAACGCCGAGAACGCCACAGCCGCAGGCGGACACGCGTCCAGCGCCACCCGCAGGTCCGCCGGTACCTCCGCACTGCGTGGCGGCTCCATCGCCGCGTCCCAACGCCCGTCCGCCTTGGCGGCCTCGATCCGAGCCAACCCCGAGGGCCGCATCCGCCCGCGCTCGATCAGCGTCTGCGCCCGCCGGCAATTGATCCTCGACCACCTGCCGCGCGCCCGACGCGGGGTGTACCGCTGCGCCCACCACCCCGGCGGCGTACCACCGGAGAACGCCTTGCCGTCGATCCAGCCGTAACACAACGCCACGTCCAACGCCTGCCCTCGGGTCACCGACGGCTCCGCCGTGCCCTTCTTCGCCAACGCCACCCACACCCCGTCCGAGTCGGCGTGGTTCGCCTCCATCCAGCTCCCGAATGCCTCCGCCGAGGCGAAGTACAGGGTCTCCTCACCCTCGTCGCCGCTCATGGGCGCACCTTCTTCTCCGCCAGATCCCCCAACAACCCACCCAGAATCTCGGCTCCGTGATCGGTCAACACCGAAGCCGGATGGAACTGCACCGAAGCGAACCCGGGCCCGCGCAGCGCGTGCACCTCGCCACTGCCCGCGTCGCGGAACACCTCGACCGCACCGTCCCGCACCGCGCACCGGATCGAATCGGTAGGGCTCGATGCCGCGAACGTGTTGTAGAACCCGACGCGTTCGGCCCGCCCGAAGCAGTCGACGGTCCGTTGGGTGCCCTGATTCGGCAGCGGATTGCGCACGATGTCCAGGCCGAGCATCGTGCACAACACCTGATGGGCCAGACATACCGACAGGAACGGCGTTCTTGCCGCCAACAGCGTGCGCGTCACCTCCCGGATCCGGGCGATCTTGGGATGCGCGTGATCCCGCGGATCCCCGGGGCCGGGGCCCACGATGACCAGATCGTGCTCGTCCAGGCGATAGTCCTCGTCGAACCGCCGCACGGTCACCACCAACCCCTGCGCGACCAACAGGTGTCGACCCATCGAGGTGAAGGTGTCCTCGGCGTCGATCACCAGCACGGTACGACCCGCCAACCTCGGTTCGGCCCGGGTGCGTTCCCCCGGCCCGGCGAACCAGAAGCCGGCCAACGGCCGGTTCCGCGCCGCCAACGCCCGTCGCACCTCCGGATGCTCGCCGAGATCGGCGCCGGTACCGGCCGACCGGCCGACCGCACCGCCCACCGGGCCGCGCAACACCTCCAGCAGGCCCGCCGCCTTGGCCCGGGTCTCCGCAGCCTCCGAGGCCGGGTCCGAATCACGCACCAGCGTCGCGCCCACCGGGATCCGCACGTGTCCCGCCGGATCGACGTCGGCCGTCCGGATCAAGATCGCCGAGTCCATCGCCCGACCACCGTGCGCGTCCCGCCCGATCAAGGCGACCACGCCCGCGTAGTAACCGCGCCCGGCCGGTTCGTGCCGCGCGATCACCCGGCACGCGCTCTCCAACGGGCCGCCGGTGACCGTCGGCGCGAACATCGTCTCGCGCAACATGTCCCGTACGTCCAGCGAACTGCGGCCCTCGATCAGGTACTCGGTGTGGGCCAGCCGCGCCATGCGTTTCCACCGCGGTCCCACCACACGACCACCGAGGTCGCACACCCGGCCCATCATCTTGAGTTCCTCGTCGAGCACCATGTACAGCTCGCCGGCCTCCTTCTCGTCGGCGAGGAAGTCCAGCACCTCGCCCAGGTCCGGTCCACCGTCCGGATACCGATACGTGCCACTGATCGGATTCATCACCACGGTGCCCGCGTCCAGGCTGATGTGCCGCTCCGGCGAGGCGCCCACGAACGTCCGGCCGGCCGTGTGGATCACGAACGTCCAGTACGAACCCGGATCGCGTCCGAGCAACCGACGGAAGAAGGCCAACGCGGTATGCGGCGACCAGTTGCCGATCTCGACCCGGAACGAGCGCTTGATCACGAAGTTGGCGCCGGTACCGCGCCCGATCTCCTGCGCCAGCACCGTGCGCACCGTATTCGCGTACTGCTCGTCGTCGGCGTCGAAGCCGCCGCGGCCCAGCTCGATCGGCCCGTCCGGCAGCCGATCGAGGATCTCCGCGACGGACACCGCGTCCTGGTCCACGATGGTCATCGCCAGCAGCGGTGCGCCGTCGTCGGGAAATTCGTAGCCCCGCTCACCGATCTGCCGATACGGCAGCACGGCCAGCGTCTCGTGCCGGCCGCGACCGCCGGCCGGCGGCAGCGGGATGTCCGCGATCCGGTCCGGCTCGGTGATCCGCCCGATCAGTACGTCGATTCGCTCGGGACCGGCCGCGCCCGGCCGATGCAACAACGCGAACGGCGGCGGGTCCGGGGCCAGGACGCGATCCAGGACGGATGGTTCGGGCAGCGGGCCGGTCATCGCCGCGCTCCGCCCGACATCGCCGCCGACATCGCCAACGCGACCCGGGTGGACACCGTCACCGAGCACCGGGACGCCACATAGTCCAGCGCCATCCGGTGGTACCGCGGCGAGAAGTCGGCCACCGCGTCGGCCACCACGAAGGTCTCGATGTCGTGCGAGAAGGCCTCGTGCGCGGTCATCAGGATGCCCACGTGCGCGTAGACGCCGCAGATCACCAACTGATCCCGGCCGTGCGCGCGCAGCAGGTCGAGCAGGCCGGTGCGAAAGAACGCGCTGGGCCGCCATTTGGTGAACACGGTGTCCGCCGCGTTCGGCGCGATCCGGTCCGGGATCATCCGCTGCCCGGGCTCGGCGGTCATCCCCGGGCCCCAGAAGTCCTTGAGCAGGCCGCGCTGTTCGTCGCTCATTCCGCCGGGTTGCGCGGTGTACGCGACCGGCGCTCCGCATTCGGCGAACCGGGCCCGCAGCGCCGCGACGTTGTCCATCAGGTCGGCCATCGGCGCCCGGTCCGCGTCGAAGGGCCGCAGGAAGTAGTGCTGTAGATCGTGGATCAGCAACACCGCGCGCGCGGGATCGATCGTCCAGGACGCGACGTTGCGCGGCAGCTCGTCCTCGGTCGGCATGGGGTAGGACGCGATCGCCGGGATCGCCATGACGCCTCCGTTCTCGTGCGGTGGGGGACGCTCGACAAAGCGCGCGCTCAGTTGCCCAGCGCGGCGCCGCCGTCGACCGTGAGCTCGTGGAGCGTGATGTGCGCGGCGCGGTCGGAGAGCAGGAACAGCACCGCGTCCGCGACGTCTTGCGGGCGGGCGAGTCGGCCGAGCGGAATGCCGACCCGGAAGGTGGCCGCGGTGCCCTCGATGGAGGCGGCGCGCGCGTCGCCGTCCGCCCACAACGAGGTCAGCATCGGAGTGTCGGTGGAGCCCGGGGCGACCACGTTGCACCGGATGCCGTGCCCGGACAGTTCCAGGCCGAGCGACTTGGTGTAGACGGTCGCCGCGGCCTTGGACGCCGCGTACGCCGCCATGTCCCAGCGCGGGGTGCCCGCCGCGTTGGAGGCCACCGTGACGATCGCGCCGCTCGCGCGCGGGATCATCCGGCGGGCCACCGCGCGGCAGACGTGAAAGACGCCGGTCGTGTTGACCGCGAAGGTCTGCTCCCAGTCCCGATCGCACAGTTCGACCGCGGCGCCGGTGCGCAGCACTCCCGCCGCGTTGACCAGGTAGTCGATCGGCCCGAGTTCGTCCTCGACGCGGGCCACCACCGCGTCCACGTCCGCGCTCGATCGCACGTCGGCGGCGTATCCGCGCACGCGGTGTCCGGCCTCGGTCAGTTCCTCGACCGGCGGGCCGAGCGCCTCGGCGTTCGCGTCGAGGGCCGCGACCGCGATCCCCTCGGCGGCCAGCGCGCGCGTCACCGCGCCGCCGATGCCGCCTGCCGCCCCGGTGACCAGGGCCGTGGTGTCCCGCATCGGGCCCACCTCACTTCCGCTGTCGTCGAGATGTGCGGGGTCGTCCGGTGAGCGCGGCCACCACGTCCGGGTCGATGCCCAGGCAGCGCACCGAGAACGAGCCGAGCGCCGCCAGGTAATCCGCTTCCAGGTCGGCCTCGTCGATGCCGCCGGCCCGACCGCCCTCGACCAGGACCCGACCCGCGACCACGACGGTGTCCACGTCGGTGGATCCACCGAGTGCGAGGAAGCCCTCCAGGGGTCGCGGGTTGAGCAGATAGCGCCAGTCGTCGGTCGGGATCAGTTGGAGGTCCGCCTGCTTGCCCACTTCGAGGCTGCCGATCTCCGCGGCCCAGTCCAGGCCGCGGGCGGGCAGCCGGGTGGCCATCGCCAGCGCGTCGGTGGGCAACACCTCGGTGGGATCGGCGTACATCTCGTTGTACATCTGCCAACAGGCCCGCATGGCCTCGGCCATCCCGCCGATCGGCAGCGAGGCCCCGTCCGTGGACAGCGAGACGTCCAGACCGGCGCGCCGGAATCGGGGCATCGCCCGGGTCTCGGTCAGTGCGGACTCCCCGGCCGGACCGTACTTCGCCGGCGAGTGGCTGATGTGCGCGTTCGCCTCGATCAGCAGCCTGCTCTCGTCCTCGTCCGCGAACGCGCAGTGCACCGCCATGAACCGGTCCGACAGCAGCCCGAGTTCGGCGAAACGGCGGACCGGGGTGTTGCCGTGGTAGGCCAGCATCACCGCCGACTCGTTGCGCAGCGCACCCACGTGCGTGCCGAACGGGACGTCGTATCGATTCACCAACTCGGCCAGTCCGGCGCCGAGTTCGTCGCTCATGTTGGTGCCGTAGACCGCGGTCGGCCAGGCCCGGACCAGGTCGTCGGGGGCGGCCGCGACCTCGCGCAGCACGTCCTCGATCCGGCGCAGTTCGTCGTCCGCGTCCCGGGTGCGACGAAAGCGTGTCTCGCCCGCCGCGCACACCGCGTCGCTCGCCCACGTGCTGACCACACAGCGCATGCCCAGGTCCCGCGCCGCCCGGATCAGCGCCTGGGGCCGGTTGAACGAGCCGACGTCGCCGAGGGTGGTCGTACCCGACCGCAACTGGGTCCACATCGAGTAGCGCGCGATGGCCGACGCCTCGTCCGGGGTGAGCAGTTCGAGCTGATCATGGAAGACGTCGAAGGCGGTCGAGATCTGTCGGACGTCGCCGCCCAGGGCCATGAACGCGGGTTTGTCGTCCCGGTCGGCGGGCGGACGCAGGGCCCCCTTGAACGGGAAGCGCAGCGCGAACATCTCGTGCCAGTGCGCGTTCACGAAGCCGGGCAGGATCATCTTCCCGCGTGCGTCGATCGTGCGCAGGCCCGCCCGCAGCGCCGGTGTCAACGCGGCCTCGACGTCGGCGGTGGTTCCGATCGCGGTGATCCGCCCGGCCTCGACCAGGACCGAGCCGTCCGGGATCACTCGTGCGCCGGTGTCTCCCGGATACAGGCAGCCGCCGCGAACCAACAGCGCGCTCATCGCTTCGCCCCCGGCGACCCTTTCGCCCCGGCCGAGGCCAACCGCTCGGTCCACGCGTCGATGGTCGGTTCGGCGGCCAGATCGCGGAATTCGATCGCCAGGCCCTGCCGTCGCCACCGGTTGACCAGCCGCATCATCTCCAGCGAACCCAGGCCGAGCAGCACGAGGTTGGCGTCGCCGGCGATCTCACCGGGCGGGGTGCCGATCATCGCCGAGACGCTCGCGCGCAGGTCGGCCGAGGTCGGCGGCGCGGGAGCGGGAGCCGGCCCGGCGGTCCCGGCCGTACCGCCGGCGCCGGCGTTGTGGTCGGTGCCGGCATTGCCGGCGGTGCTGGTGGTGCCGTCCATGTGCGGTTCACCCTTCCCGGTGTTCGCAGACGCTTGCGGCCGGTCCCCAATTCCGGCTCAGTGTCGGGTCGTTCGCCGCGGCCGTGAGGATCTTCTTGTCCACCTTGCCGAGCGCGGTCAGCGGGAAGGCGTCGACGTGTTCCATCCGGTCGGGCAGCTTGTACTCGGCCAACCCGCGCTCGTGCAGGACCCGCTTGAGGTCGGCCAGGGTGGGTGGTTCGCCGCGGCAGATCACGAACGCGTGGATGCGCTCGCCGAGGAACTCGTCCGCGACCGGGACCACCGCGGCGGCGTCCACCGAGGCGCAGCTCAGCAGGTGGCCCTCCACCTCGCCGGCGGCGATCTTGTCGCCGCCGCGGATCACCACGTCCTTGAGCCGTCCTTCGATCACCAGGCGCCCGGCCGGGGTCAGTCGGGCCAGGTCGCCGGTGCGGTAGAAGCCGTCCGAGGTGAAGGCACGCCTGTTGTGCTCGTCGGCGCGGTAGTAGCCACGCAGTGTGTACGGGCCGCGGGTGAGCAGTTCGCCGACCGTGCCGAGCGGCACGTCGGCGTCCTGCTCGTCCACCACGCGCACCTCGTCGGCCGCCGAGATCGGGCGGCCCTGCGTGGTCAGGACCGCCTCCGCGCAGTCGTCGGCGCGAGACATCGCAAGCAGGCCCTCGGCCATCCCGAACACCTGCTGCAATCTGCAGCCGAAGCCCGGCTCGATCCGGGCGGCCAGTTCGACCGGCAGCTTGGCACCGCCGATCTGGATCAGCCGCAGGCTCGACAGGTCCGCCGCTCCCCACTCCAACGCCTCCAGCCACAGTCGGGCCACGGTGGGCACGACCGAGGTGAAGGTGACCCGCTCGTCCTCGACGGCACGAAAACAGTCGTCCGCGGAGGGGTCCTCGGCCAACACGACCGTGCCGCCGGCCCCGAGCGTGCCGAGCACACCGGGGCAGCCCCAGGTGAAGTTGAACTCCACCGGCAGCGCGGCCAGGTACACGTCGTTTGGGCCGACCTCGCATACCTCGGCCGCGGTCCGGATCTGATACGCGTAGTCGTCGTGTGTGCGCGGAATCAGCTTGGGCAGCGCGGTGGTTCCGCCGGAGAGCAGGAAGAACGCCACGTCCGCCGGGTCGTTCGCGGGCAGCGGGAGCGGATCCGCGTCCACGCTCGCCAGTGGGACCACCGCTGCGCCGGCCGCGGCCGGCGGGTCACCGTGCACGAACACCGTGCGCATAGTCGGGATCTCGTCGAGCATGCGGAGTGCGAGACCGGCGTGGTCGAAGCCCCGATGACGATCGGGCACCACGTATCCCGACGCCCCGGACGACGCGCACAGGTGCCGGATCTCGTTGGCACGGTGCGACGCGAGCGAGAACACCGGCTTGACGCCGACCCGGAACAGCGCGAACGCGACGATCACGAATTCGGCGACGTTGGGCAACTGCAGCACGACCCGCTCGCCGGGTCGCAGGCCCAGCCGGCGGAAGCCGGCCGCCGTCCGGTCGATGCGATCGGCCAAATCGCGGTAGGAGTAACGGCGTTCGCCGCCGACCAGGGCGGTGCGGTCGCCGTGCGTGTCGGCCCAGACCCGGGGCAGGCCGCCGAGGTCGACGCCCGGCCACAGCCCTTCGCGTCGATAACGCGCGGCGACTTCCGCCGGCCACGGCACACATCCGTCCGGCATCGGTCAGCCCTCCTTCGCGGGCTCGTACGGGGCGACGATCTCCAGCACCACGCAGTCCGTCTCCATGCCCGGCCCGGCGCACAACAGCAGGACGTGATCGCCCGGGACCACCTCGCCGCGGGTCCACACGTGTTCGAGGCCGATGAACGGGTCCGCCGCACCGGCGTGCCCGAGCGTGCGGGTGAGTTCCCAGGTGCCGCGTGTGTCGTCGATGCCCAGCGGGTCGAGGTAGATGCTCTCCAACGCGCCTCGGGTGTAGCCGGAGTGGCAGATCCGGGCCACCTTGTCCAACGCGAGACCGGCCTCGCCCAACGTATGTTCGACGGTCTCGGCCACCACGTCACCGAAGTGCCCCATCGGCGGGGCCACGCCCTGGGCCCACTGCTCGCGCCAATAGGCGCTGCGCTCCTCGAAGTTGAGTGAGCGGCCGATGGTGATGCCGGGCGGGAAGCGCTTCTCGCCGCCTCGGTGCAGTTCCTCCATCGACGGATTCGACACCGCCCCGAAGGCCAGCACCCGGGCGAAGCCGGCCCGCCGGGATACCACCGCCGCCGCGCCGCCGTCCGCGAGCAGGAACAACTTCGACGCCCGCCAGCGATCCACCAGCGGGGTACCGAAGTTGTCTCCGCAGGTCAGCAGCACCGCGTCGTGCTCCGGGTTGCCGAGCAGCCGGTACGCGGCGCTCTCCAACGCGGCCAGCGAACCGAGGCAACCCGGCCCCACCTGGACCGCGGTGATCGGCCGATCCAACGTGTTGCGCAGCACGTAGTGCGGCGCCGACCAGCCGTCCGGGCCCTGGTGGTGGGTGGCGGTGTGCAGCAGCGCGCCGAAGTCGTCCCGGTCGTGGCCCGACCGGCGCACCGCGACCTCGGCCGCCCGCACCGCCATGTCCGGCCCGGGCAGGTCCCCGGCAACCATCACCGACTCCATGCCGGACGCCTCGCGGTCCGCCGGGTCGTACCAGGACGCGCCGACCGCGAACGCGGTGCTCACCACATCGGGTCGATACGTGCCCACGCCCGCGACGAATACGTCCTCGTGGAACCTCATCACGCGTCCTCCTCCCGCGCGGGCACCAGGTAGCGCGCCACGCTCTCCAACTTCTCGCAGGTCTCCTCGAACTCCCGTTCCGGCGTCGAGTGGCCGACGATGCCGGCGCCCGCACGCAGCCAGGTGTGCCCGTCCTTGCGGTAGGCGCTGCGCAGCACCAGGGCCGCGTCCAGTTCGCCGATGTGGTCCACCGTGAGCACCGCGCCGCTGTACAGGCCCCGCGTGCCGGGCTCGTGTCGGCGGATCGAGGCGTACGCGGCGTCCTTGGGCACGCCGGACGCGGTCACCGCCGGGAAGACGGCTGCGAAGGCGTCCCAGATGCCCGCGCCCGGCGCCAGTTGTCCGCAGACCTGCGACGCCAGGTGCTGCACGCTGCCGCGCTCGCGTACGGTCATGAACTCGGGCACCGACACGCTGCCCCGCACACACACGTCTTCGAGTTCGTCGGTCCCGGTCTTGACCGAGATCGCGTGCTCGTAGACCTCCTTCGCGGAGGCCAGCAGGTCGGCGCGCAGGTTCTCGTTGACGAGCAGATCGGGGGTCAACGCGCGGGTGCCGGCCAGCGGTTGGCTGACCACGGTGCCCGCCGCGGACACCTTGACCACGATCTCCGGGCTGAAGCCGATCGCCTCGATGCCGCCGAGGTCGAGCAGGAACGAGCGGGCCGGGTCGTTGCTCCGCCGACCGGTCACGTAGGTGGCGATCAGGTCGATGTCCTCGTCCACGTCGACCACCCGGGAGAGGATCACCTTGTGCAGGTCGCCGTGGTTGATCTCGTCCACCGCGAGCTTGACCGCCTCGCGGTACTCGAACTCGCCCCGGCCGTGCACGTCCAGCGGTCGGGCCGGCTCGGCGGACCCCGCGACCGGCGTGCCGATCGTGGTCATCAGGGCGCTCAGCGTCTCCTGGTCGACCGCGCGCAACAGCGCGTGGCCGTCCTCCAGTCGGACCTCGGCGCGCGGCACCACCAGGTGCAGCAGCCGCTCGTCGCCGACGTGGGTGAGGTCGCCGTCCTTGGCGTAGGAGAGTTCGAACGCCGCCCAGCCGTACGCGCGCCACTCGGGCACCGCCACGGTGTCCAGGAGTCGGGACACCAGGTCCAGCGGCCGGTCCTCCCAGGGCAGCACGGTGTCCGGCTCGTGCTCGCGGCTCAGCCTGGCACCGTGCCGGTCCAGCGTGAGTTCGGCCCGTACCCCGCCCGCGTACGCCCACATGCCGTCGTTCTCGTAGACCACGTAGGACGCGTGCAGCCCGGAGCCGGCCAGTCGGGCCGCGACGAGCAGCGGCTCCTCGGCGAGCGGGATCTGCGTCTCGAAGTAGTGCAGCCACCTGGTGGGACTCATCTGCGAGCGTCCTCTCGTAGCGGTCGGGACCGCGCGTCGACGACCGCGACGCACACAGGCCGCGGGCCGGGGCGGGGACGGTGGTGGGGCGCGGCGGGCCGGAGTCGGACCGATGCCTGGGGTTACCGTCAACGACGATACGGAGGTAACCGGGTGCGAACCACAAGCCCGCGATAAGGGGTTCTTCTCGAAACGCGAAGTCGGCGCATCCCGGGGGAATGCGCCGACGTGGGGGTCCGACCGCCACCGGGACCAGGCGGGGTCCGGCCGTGCGCCGCTACCGCGGCCTCAGGTCGTCGTCCTCCTCCTCGATCGGCGCCGGTACCGCCTTGGGGCCGAACAGGCGGCGCAACACGGGTTCGGCGTAGCGCGCGGTGAAGGGGCCGGCGACCACCAGGATGAGGACGTAGGCGGCGGCGAACGGTCCCATCCGGGGTTCGACGCCCGAGGTCGCGGCCAGGCCGGCGATCACGATGGAGAACTCGCCGCGCGCCACGAGCGCGCCGCCCGCCCGGTAGCGGCCGGGTTTGGCGATGCCCGCGCGGGCGGCGGCCCAGTAGCCGGTGGCGATCTTGGTCAGCGCGGTGACCAGGGCCAGCGCCGCCGCCGGCAACAGCACGCCGGGCAGCGCGCTCGGGTCGGTGGACAGGCCGAAGAAGACGAAGAAGACCGCCGCGAACAGGTCGCGCAGCGGCGCCAGCAGGGTCTGTGCGTGTTCGGCCACGTCACCCGAGATCGCGATGCCGACCAGGAAGGCGCCGACGGCCGCGGAGACCTGGAGCTTGTCCGCGACGCCGGCGACCAGCAGGGTCAGGCCGAGTACGCCGAGCAGCAGGAACTCCGGCTCCTCGCTGGAGAGCGCCTTGGAGATCCGGCCGCCGTGTCGGAGCGCGAGGAAGAGCACGATGCTGATCGTGCCCAGCGCGATGGCCACGGTGAGCGAGCCGCCGAGCAGCCCGACGCCGGCCAGCAGCGCCGTGAGGATGGGCAGGTAGAGCGCCATCGCGAGGTCTTCGATGACCAGGACGGACAAGACGACCGGGGTCTCCCGGTTGCCCAGGTGGCCCAGGTCGCCGAGTACCTTCGCGATCACCCCGGACGAGGAGATCCAGGTGACGCCGGCCAGTGCGAGCGCGGCGGTGGTCCCCCAGCCGAGCAGCAGCCCGGCCAGGAAGCCGGGGACCGCGTTGAGCAGCGCGTCCATCGCGCCGGCGGGCGCGGCGGCGCGCAGGTTGGTGACCAGTTCGCCGGCCGTGTACTCCAGGCCGAGCAACAGCAGGAGCAGGACCACACCGATCTCGGCGCCGATCTCGATGAAGTCGTCGCTCTGCGAGAGGTCGAGTACGCCGCCGTGTCCGAAGGCGAGGCCGCCGAGGAGATAGAAGGGGATGGGTGACATCCCCATCCGGGTCGCGACCCGGCCGAGGATGGACAGGCCCAGAATGATGGCGCCGAGTTCGATGAGCAGTGTTGCCGGGTGCATGTGGGGCTGTGCTCGCGTCGTTCGCAGGGGCAGGGGCGGTCTGCGGCTCGAACGCGGGTGAGGGAGTCCGCGGTCGGGTGGGTCAGTCCTCGGCGAGCAGTTCCGCGAGCGCCACGGCCTCGGCCCGGGTCAGCCGTACGCCCGGGCCACAGGCGTCGGGGTCGTCCACGTTGTAGAACGCGATCCGTCGCACGCCGTCACGGCCGGCGACCACGGAGATGGCCCGACCGGCGGCGGTGGAGAGCGTGTACTGCGTACCGATGCCCGGGAGGGGGGTTTCGCTGATCGGGACCTGGCCGCCCATGAGGTTCTCCTGTTCGAACATAAGGGGCTTCAGGTTAGGTGCAACAGGGTGTCGATCGGTGTTCTTCCTGGGTTTTGATGCGGCCTTGGCCCGGGTTTGCACTGTTTGCCCGCAGGGACGTGGGTGGATTTCGCCGGATCGGCCGGCCGGCGGAGGTGGGTGGGCGCCGACGGGGTATCCGGGAGGCATCGTCGCCGCCGCGACGTGTCCGGGCCCGCCCGGACCCAGCCCTCGCCAGGAGGTTGCCGTGACCGATCCGTGGCCGGATCCGCTGCCCCCGATTCCGCCGATGCCCGGTCCGCGCCCGCTGCCGGAGCCCGGCCCCGAACCGCTCCCGCCCGACCCGGGCGGCCCACCCGTGCCACCCGTGCCGGACGAACCCGACCCGGAACCGATGCGCTGACGCACGGTTCGACGCCGCCGACCCCGGGCGCTCCGCGTGCCGAGACACGCCGGGAGCGCCCACCGGCGCACGCCACCGCCCTCCGCCACCCACCAGGGGCCCATCCGGGCCCCGCGCTCCCGGGGCTCCGGTCGAGCCGGGTGTGGTCGCTCTCGACGCCGGACGCGGCGGGCGGCGAGAAGCCTCACCGACGCGAGCACCGCGGTGGCGGTGCCGGGCACCGGCGGCTGCGCCTCCCGGAGCACCGTTCGGGAGCGTCGCCGGGCCGTACCTTGCGGCAGCAGGCCGCAGAGAGCGCGAATGCGATTCCCGGCCGCCGGTTGCGGCCGGGTGTTGCTGCTTTCCCGTGGGGGAGAGCCTGGGCTGTTGGTTCGTCAGCGGATCGGTACGCCCGACAACGTTCGCGCGATGACCAGGCGCTGGATCTCGCTCGTGCCCTCGAAGATCGTGTAGATCGCGCTGTCCCGGTGCATGCGCTCGACCGGGTATTCGCGGGTGTATCCGTTGCCGCCGAGGATCTGCATCGCGGCGGACGTGACCCACTTGGCGGTCTCGCCGGCGTACAGCTTGGACATCGAGCCCTCGGCCGCGGTGAACGGCTGGTTCGTCGCCGCCATCCACGAGGCCCGCCAGGTGAGCAGCCGGGCCGCGTCGATCCGGGTGCGCATGTCGGCGATGGTGAACGCGACGCCCTGGTTGTCGATGATCGGCCGGCCGAACTGCTCGCGGACCTGCGCGTATTCCAGGGCCACCTCGTAGGCGGCGCGCGCGATGCCCACCGCCTGCGCGGCGACCGCCGGGCGGGACGACTCGAAGGTGGCCATCGCCGCGTTCGAGCGCCCGGACGTGCCGGACCTGGCGCGCGCGAGCCGCTCGTCCAGCTTGTCCTTGCCGCCCAACAGGCAGTCGCCGGGGACCCGGACGTGGTCCAGCACCACCTCGGCGGTGTGCGACGCGCGGATCCCGTGCTTCTTGAACTTCTGTCCCTGGGACAACCCGGGCGTGTTCGGCGGGATCACGAAACTGGCCTGGCCGCGCGAGCCGAGGGCGGGGTCGGTGGTGGCGACCACGACGTGCACGTGCGCGATGCCGCCGTTGGTGGCCCAGGTCTTGACCCCGTTGAGGATCCAGTCGCCGGTGGCCTCGTCGAATTCGGCGCGGGTGCGCATCGAGGAGACGTCGGAACCGGCGTCGGGCTCGGAGGAGCAGAACGCGGCGACCCGGACGTCGTCGGTGGTGCCGAACAGTTCGGGTGCCCAGGTGATGATCTGTTCCTGCGTGCCGTTGGCCACCAGGCCGGCCGCGGCGAGCGCGGTGCCGGTCAACGCCAGGCCCAACCCGGCGTCGCCCCAGAAGAGTTCCTCCATGATCAGCGGCATGCTCAGGCCGGTGGGGTCGAACGCCTGGGTGGTGAAGAAGTCGAGGGAGTAGAGTCCGATCTTGGCGGCTTCCTGGATGATCGGCCAGGGGGTCTCCTCCCGCTCGTCCCACTCGGCGGCGGCCGGGCGCATCGTCTCGGCGGCGAAGGTGTGCACCCAGTCGCGGATGGTGGTCTGGTCCTCGTTCAGCGCGAGGTTGAAGGCGGTCATGGGTGGTGGCCCCCGGGACATCGTCGAATTGTTACCGGCTGGTAGCTTGAGTGTGTCGTCGCCGCCCGAGGCCGTCAAGAGGCCCGGGAATACCGGCCGATCGGGTTTGCCCAAGCCACGCACCGCGGTGTCCGGCGGCTCGCGCGACGGCCGCCGACGTCCCGTCGGATGCCGGGTCGCGTCGGGTCAGATGCCCGGTCGATAGCGGATCGGATGCTCGTCCGGCACCTGCACCACACAGATCCGCACCCCGTCCGGATCGGCGATCCACATCTCGTCCAACCCCCACTCCTCCCGGCGCGGTTCGCGCAGCACGGTGGCGCCCCTGCCCAGGAGTTCCTTGTGGGTGACGCCCAAGTCCCGCACCTGGAGCCACAACCGCAGATCCGCGCAGCCGGGCCCGGTCTCCGTCGCGGTGCCCGAGACCTCCAGGAACCCGCCGCCGAGGAAGAACACCGTCCCGCGATGTGTCCCGGTCCCGAACTCGCGGGCGATCGCGAGTCCGAGCACGTCGCGGTAGAAGGCCAGCGAACGATCGAGGTCGAGGGGGCGCAACAGGATGCGGCCGGAGAGTACGTCCATGCCTTCAAGCTTCGCCCCGGGGCCACGATTTCGAACCCTTTCGGGGCGGTGTGTCCCACCCCTGCACGGATCGCCGCCCCGCCGCCGCCCCGCCCCGCGTGCCCGTCACCGGCCCGCATAAAGATCCGGACGCGAGCCGCCCGGCCGGCAGGCTGGGACCTCGACGAAGGGTGGTGCCACATGGTGGGGAACGCGGAGCGGGTGCGCGGGAGCATGTTCGGCCTGGCGTACGGGGACGCGTTGGGCGCGCCGACGGAATTCCTGTCCTACGCGCAGATCGTGCGCCGATACGAACTGCCCGGCCCGATGGACCTGGAAGGCACGCCCGCGCTGGTCACCGACGACACCCAGATGGGCCTGGCGGTGGCCCACGCGCTGATCGACGCGCGGACGAACGCGGGGCCGCACGCGCGGGCGAACGGGTGGGTGCTGACCGCCGAGCAGTTCGCGCCGTTGCTGATCGAGCGGTTCCTGACCTGGTGGGACTCCCCGGACAACACCCGCGCGCCGGGGCACACGTGCATGTCCGCGTGCGCCGAGTTGGCCGCCGGCCGGAGCTGGATCGACGCGACCCGCCGCGGCTCCAAGGGCTGCGGCGCGAACATGCGGGTGACCCCGCTGGGCCTGGTCGACCACCTCGACGAGGCCGCGCGGTGCGGTGCGGCGCAGCTCCAGGCGGCGATCACCCATGGTCACCCCACCGCACTGGCCGCCTCGGACCTGACCGCGACCGCGGTACACGCGCTGCGTACCGGTGTGTCGATCGCCGACCTGCCCGCGTACCTGCGTGCGCACGCCGAGGCGCAGCGCGAGGTCTACCACGCCGACTGGCTCGGCGAGGACCTGTGGCGCGGCCCGTTCGCGGACACGCCGGAGGGCTTCATCGCGCGCGGCTGGGACGAATGCCTGGGCGTGCTGGACCGGTTGGACAGCGCGCTGCTGGAGCGCGATCGACGGTCGGATCCGTGCCGGATCACCGGCGCCGGCTGGATCGCGGAGGAGGCGTTGGCCACGGCCGTGTCGTGTGTCGCGCTGTATCCGGACGACCCGAGGTCGGCGCTGGCCCGGGCCGCCGCCACCTCCGGCGACTCGGACTCGATCGCCGCGTTGACGGGCGCGATGATCGGCGCGGTGCACGGCCTCGACGGGTGGCCCGCGGCCTGGCTGGAGCGCATCGAGTACCCGGTCGAACTGTCCGAGGTGTCCGAGGCGCTCCGGATGTGACGCAGGTCGTGGTGTCCGGGACCGCTTACGGGTAGTGATGGCGCCATGGGAAAGATCCATGCCGCCGACCGGGCGGCCTTCGCGTGGGTGGCAACGCATCATGTGCCGTGGGCGAACAAGGCGCTGCCCGCCTTGTCGCGCGCGGCCAACCATTCGCGTCTGTGGGCGGTGACCGGTGCGGGAATGGCGCTTTCCGGTGGACGCAGCGGGCGCCGGGCGGCATTGCGCGGACTGGGTTCGGTGGCGCTCGCGTCGACCGTGACCAACGTGGTCCTCAAGAGTTGGGTACGCCGGCCCCGGCCGGTGATCGACGCGGTGCCGATGGCCCGCCGACTCAGCAGGCAGCCGTGGACGACGTCGTTCCCGTCCGGGCACGCGGCCTCCGCGGCGGCCTTCGCCACCGGAGTCGCGTTGGAGTCGCGTCCGTTGGGCGTGGCGGCCGGCGCGCTGGCCGGGTCGGTGGCCTTCTCCCGGGTGTACACCGGCGTGCACTATCCGGGTGACGTCCTGGCCGGCGCGGCGCTCGGGGCGGGCCTGGCGGCGGTGACGCTGCGCTGGTGGCCGACCCGGCCGGTGGAGGCGGCGTCCGCGCCGCCGCCGCGCGGGAAGGTGCCGGCGCTGGTCGAGGGGGACGGCCTGGTGGTCGTGGTCAACTCCTCGGCCGGCCCCGAGGGCGACGCCGCCCAGCGCCTGCGCGAACTGCTGCCGGCCGCCAAGGTGGTCGAGCGCGGCCAGAACGGCGATCTGGTCGCGCTGTTGTGCGAGGCGGCCCGGGAGGCCCAGGTGCTGGGCGTCGCGGGTGGCGACGGCAGCGTGAACTGCGCGGCGCGGATCGCGCTCGATCGGGGTATGCCACTCGCGGTCTTCCCCGCCGGCACGCTCAACCACTTCGCCGGCGACCTGGGCCTGACCCGACTGGACGACACCGCGCAGGCGCTCGCGGCGGGCGAGGCGGTGTCGGTGGACGTCGCCGAGTTGCAGCGCGACCACTCGCACCCGTTCTCCGACGACGGGCAGGAACTGGGCCCGGAGCTCTTCCTGAACACCTTCTCGCTCGGCGTCTACCCCGATCTGGTGCGCTTCCGCGAGGAGTTGGAGGGCAAGATCGGCAAGTGGCCGGCCATGCTGGTGGGCCTGGTCCGGGTGCTCCGGGACGCGGGTCCGGTCAAGATGCGGGTCAACGGCCGTCCCCGCTCGTTGTGGCTGCTGTTCCTGGGCAACGGCCAATACGCCCCGGAGGGCTTCGCGCCCACCTACCGCCCCGACCTCACCGACGGCCTCCTGGACGTACGCATCGTCGACGCCTCCCGACCGCTGGCCCGCACCCGACTGGTGGCCGCCGTACTCTCCGGCACCCTCGGCACCTCGCGCGTGTACGAGGCGTCCACGACCCGCACGATGCGCCTGTCCGAAATACAGGAGGGCGCCGAACTCGCCGTCGACGGCGAAGTCCGCCCCGGCGCGTCCCAACTCCGCATCGCCAAGGGTCGCCGCCTGATGGTCTACCGCCCGGAGGGCGCGGTACGCGACTGATCCCCACCGCCGGACCCCCGGCGCGGCCCACCCCGCTCGCCGCCCCCGCCGCCCGACCGCCTCGGGAATTCCCTGGCCGGGGCGGCGTTGGGGGTGGTGTGAACGTTGTGCCGCCGGGGGTCCGGTTTTCCGTGCTCGACAGGTCGCTCACCCTGGACGGGGAGCATCCGGCCTCCGCGTTGCGTCATGCCGTGGCGTTCGCGCGGGACGTGGAGCGGTTGGGGTATCACCGGTTCTGGGTCGCCGAGCATCACAGCGTGCCGGGCGTGGCCGGGTCGGCACCCACCGTGTTGGCCGCCGCGGTGGCGGCGGTCACCGAGCGGATTCGGGTCGGGACCGGCGGGGTGATGTTGCCCAATCACCAACCGCTGGTGGTGGCGGAGCAGTTCGGCGTGCTCGAATCGTTGTATCCCGGGCGGATCGACCTGGGCGTGGGTCGTTCGGTGGGCTTCACCGACGGGATTCGGGCGGCCCTGGGTCGGGGCAAGGACGCGGCCGAGGACTTTCCGGACCGCCTGGCCGAGTTGCTCGGCTACTTCCTGGGCACCCAGGACGCGCATCCCGGCGTGCACGCCCGACCGGCCGAGGGACTGCGCCCCGCCCCCTTCGTGCTGGCCACCGGGGCCGGCGCGGACCACGCGGCGCGGGCGGGGGTGCCGCTCGTGGTCGCCGCGGCGATCGGCGAGGAGCGCATGCTGCGCGCGATCGAGCGCTACCGGACCGCGTTTCGCCCGTCCGCGTGGTCGGCGCGGCCCTACGTCGTGGTGGCCGGCACGGTCGCGGTCGCCGAGACCGAGGAGGCGGCCCACGACCTGCTGCTGCCCGAGGCATGGGCCGCCGCGTATTCACGCACTCGAGGCACCTTCCCGCCGCTGATCCCGGCCGAGCGCATTCGCGCCGGCACACCGAGCACCCGCGAGCGGGAACACCTGGACGCGGCGCTGCGCGAGCAGATCCACGGCACCGCCGAGACCGTCGCCGCCCGGCTGGCCGCCCTGTTCGCCCGCACCGACGCGGACGAGTTCCTGGTCACCACGAGTTCGTACGACCGACCGGGTCGCCTCGACTCGGCCCGACGCCTGGCCGAACTCGCCGGCATCGCGCCCCGGATCGGCGCCGCCGCGGGTTGAGATCCGCGGGTGGTGCGGCCGGGCCGTGCGGCACCAGGCCGACCGATGGCGGCCGGGCGCGCGTGGCAGGCGGTGGGCGTTGCTAACGTGGTGCGGCCCGAGCCGGTCGTTCTGCGGGGAGGTTCCGACCGATGGCCCATGCCGGCCAGCACGCATCCACGCTGCCACACCCATACGCACCCGGGCACACACCCGCGCACGCGGCCGTCGAGACACCCGCGCAGATCGAGCGGCGCTGGATCGCCAACGTCGCCTCGGTGGTGGTTCCGGGCGTGCTCGCGCACCGGATGTTGCGTCCGTCGCACCGGATCGGCAAGCCGGACGGGCTGATGGGCAACCTCAACCGGGTACGCGCGTGGCTCGGCCTGACCATCGTGTTGGCCGTGTTCCTGCGCGGGCTGTACCAGGAGCGCACGCACGCCTCCGGCGCCACCACCAAGGTGCAGGGTGCCCAGGTGGTCGCCGAGTTGGTCTCGGCGATGGTGCGTCGGCTGGTGCTGCTGCCGCTGTACGGCATCGTCGGCATCCTGTTGATGGGCTGCCTCCTGGTGCTCTGCGCCCGGCCGCACCTGCGGTCGCTGACCATGCGCCAGTTGATCCATCCGATCCGCTCGGTCGGGTTGTTCCTGATCGTCCCGGTGCTGGGCATCGCCCTGGCCTGGGGGTGCCGCAAGGGCGCGGGACTCGGCGCCGACACCAACACGCTGCGCACCGACGGGACCGTGGTGCAGCTCGTGTTGTCGTGGGTGTCCATGGTCGCCGGGATCTGGGTCTTCGGGTTCGCCCTGGTGGCCATCTGGCAGGTGGCGCAACACCTGTTCTCGGCGGCGGACGGGCACCCGATGTTGCCCGCGCTGATGGCGATGTGGCTGGCCTGGACGTTCGCGCTCACCGACATGCTGGTCAAGACCGACAACCCGCTGTTCGCGGGCTCCGACATCGTGCCGGGCAACATCAAGGCGGTGGTCGGCGTGGGCGGTTCGCTGATCATCACCGGGTTGAGCATCTGGGAGATCCGCCGGCTCGGCCGCTGGAACGGCATCACCTGGCGCAGCGGTCCATGGGGGTCACGCTCGCCGCAGACCCGAGACGCGATTCAGGGACCTGGGCAGGGACCGAGGTAGCCGCCGAGGCCGACCACCCGGCCCCGGACGCGGGTGGGTACGCCCGGGGCGTGTCCTCGATCGCCCGCCGGGCGTCGTGGAGCCCGACGGGCGATCGAGGAC